>NZ_JBEYVC010000189.1:0-20439 GCF_040643855.1 Streptomyces sp. NPDC047072
GTCACTCTCCGCTTACGCTGGTGCCGCCGTCCGCGTGATGGCCGGAATCCTCACGTCGCCCACCAGGCCGCCGAGCGTGTCGGCGCGCCCCGCGGCGGCGAGGTGGGCGACGCGAGCGGGACCCGCAGGGCGACCTGACGGCCTTACGGGCGCAGCCCGTTCACACGAGGAGGGGTTACGGAGAGAACCGGCCACCCCGGAAGTAAGCTCCTCCTCGGCCGGCTCAGGAGCCCGGCGACACTGGACCTGGCGGCGCTTCGGTGCCGGAGGGGGAGGCGAGCCGTGACATTCCGTCCCCGTGCCACCGCGGCGCAGCCCGGCACCGGGCTGCGCGAGCGGAAGAAGGCGCAGACCCGGGCCAGGATCCAGACCGAGGCGCTCAAGCTGTTCCGGGAGCGCGGCTATGAGGCGACCACCGTCCAGCAGATCGCCCAGGCCGCGGAAGTCGCGCACACCACGGTCTTCCGCTACTTCCCCACGAAGGAAGACCTCGTCATCAGTGACGACTACGACCCGCTGCTGTACGAAGCCCTGCGCGCCCAACCGCCGCGACTGGAGCCGGTCGAAGCGCTGCGCGCCGCGCTGCACACCATTCTGGACTCCCTGCCGGCGGAGTCCTTCGCCGCCGGCAGGGAGCGGGTGAACCTGATGCTGTCGGAGCCCGCGCTGCGCGGGGCCATCTTCGAGAACTTCCTGACCACGATGCGCACGGTGACCGCGATCCTCGCCGAACGTGCGGACACCGACCCGCGGGACCTGTCGATGCGGGTACCCGTCGCCGCGGCCTTCGGGACCTTCCTCGACCTGATGCTCCGCTGGTCCGAGGACCCGGGTCTCCGGCTGCCCGAAGCGGTGGACGAGGCGCTGGACTTCCTCGGGCCCGGGCGCTGAGGATCACCGCTCGGGGTGCACCCGGTGGCAGTCCTGGGTGTTCCAGCGTTTCCACTCCCCGTCGACCTGTACATAGGCGACGAGCTGGAAGTGATCATCGTCGATGACCGTGTACCGGTCCATGGTCATGCCTCGGGCACCGACCTCGGTCATGCTCGTCGAGCCGACGAACTCCAGGACCCCGTCCTGCCAGCCCGGGGACGTGGACATGCCCTGGTTGCCCAGCGCGTCCACGTAGTACGACTGGAACGACTGGTCGACCTCGCTCCAGCCGACGATCCAGATCCCGTCGTTGCGCCAGGAGCCGTCGGCGTAGGTGGCGTGGACATCCATCTGCAGATACAAGCCGCCCAGGATCGGCCTGGTCGTGCACTCGAACCGGACTCCGGTGTCGAAGACGCTGGCGACGGTGCCGAGCATGAAATCCAGCTCCCGCATCCGCGGCGAGGGCTCCGGGCGTTCCAGGACCGGCCTGGCGTCGACGGGGTGGTCCCTGAGATAGGTGTCGATCGTGCTGTCGTCCGACATACGGGCCCTTTCGGTGGGAGGGGTCAGGCCTGGGAGAGACGAGCGGCCAGGACCGTCCGGTCGGTCTTTCCGTTGGTGGTGCGGGGCAGCGCGGGAACGACGACGAACTCGTCGGGGATCATGTAGCGCGGCAGCCGCTCGGCGCAGTGCCGGCGCAGCGCCAGGGACCCGGGCCGGCCCTCGCGCAGCACGAGGCAGGCGGTCAACCGGGCGTCCACCCCCGTGCCGAGCACCGTCACCGCCGCCTCGGAGACATCGGGGTGGCTCTCCAACGCCCCCTCCACCTCGCCCAGTTCGACGCGGTGACCACGCACCTTCACCTGATGATCGCGTCGGCCGACGAAGTCGAACGACCCGTCCGCCAGCACGGCGACGACGTCCCCCGTCGGGTACGGCTGCGGCGGGCGCGGCGCGTTCCAGTAGCCGAGCATCACCGTCGGTCCGGAGACGACCAGTTCACCCTGTTCGCCGGGACCGCAGACCGAGCCGTCCGGGTGGCGCGCCCACACGTCGTCGCCACTGCACGCGGCCCCGATCGGCACCGGTCGGTCGCGCTCCAGATCTGCCGGGCGCACCTCGTGGAAGGTGCAGACGTTGGTCTCGGTCGGACCGTAGAGATTCAGCAGACGTGCGTCGGTCCAGCCGGAGAGCGCCCGCACCCCGGCGACAGGGAACGCCTCACCCGCGAACAGGACGGCACGCAGTGCGGGCGGAGCGGGTCGCAACAGCAGACCTCCGTCGCGCATCATCAGGGTCAGCGCGGACGGCACCGAGTACCACACGGTGATCCCGCGGTCGTACAGGAAGTCCGTCAACTGGGCAGGCGCATAGGCGAGTTCCGCAGGAATCAGATGGACGGACGCGCCGGCCGAGAACGCGGCGTACAGGTCCAGCACGGACAGATCGAAGGTGAAGGGCGCGTGATTGGCGAGCCGGTCCTCCGGGCTGACGTCGAGTTCCCCCACCGCCCAGTCGACGAAGGCGCGTGCGTTGCGATGGCTGACGCACACGCCCTTGGGAGCACCGGTGGATCCTGAGGTGTAGAGAATGTAGGCGAGATCGTCCGGTCGCACCGACTCGTTGATCCGAGATTCCGGGACGGGCGGTTCGTCCCGGGGGTCAAGGGTGAGTTCGATCCCGGTGACGTCCTCCGGCAGCAGGGACAGCCGGTCGGCGGTGGTCAGGACCAGCTTGGCGGCGCAGTCCCGGGCAAGGGCTCCGACCCGGGCCGGCGGGGAGACGGCGTCGGCCGGCACGTACGCCGCGCCGAGCCGCAGCACCGCCTGTGTCGCGACCACCACGACCGCCGATTTCTCCGACCACACGACGACCCGGTCGCCATGACGGACCCCGTGCGCCCGCAACCGGCGGGCGAGCCGGTCGGCCTCTCGGTCCAGCCTGTCGTACCGGAAGGTGGCGTCACCCGTGACCACCGCGTCCTTGCCGGGGTGCCTGAGGGCCGCGTCGATCACCAACTGGTGCAAGCTGCTCATGACGTGTCCTTCCGACGAGGTGCGTGGAGGGGCCGCCTGCCGAGTAGGCCCGTGCCCACGGCCGCAACCTAGAGGGCGGCTTTGCCGGGCGGCATCCCTTAGTCGCCCCCTAAGCCGGTCGGCGCTCGGTCTGCCACCGAGGCGGTCACGGAGCCGCTGGGGGGCCGGCCTGCGCATCGGACGGCGACCGGAACGGGGGGTGTCTAGGGGTGTTCTCGCACCGGCCCCCGCCCTAGGGTCC
Source organism: Streptomyces sp. NPDC047072 (assembly GCF_040643855.1). Classification (NCBI taxonomy): domain Bacteria; kingdom Bacillati; phylum Actinomycetota; class Actinomycetes; order Kitasatosporales; family Streptomycetaceae; genus Streptomyces; species Streptomyces sp. NPDC047072. The sequence continues at coordinate 3,154 of NZ_JBEYVC010000189.1, forward strand.
CGGCGAGGGAGCGCACACCCCCGGTTCGCATCCGTCCGACCTGTGGTGCGCGAACCGGGCGGTCCCGGATGCGGGCCGCCTCCACCGGAGGTGACGAAGGTGCGTTGCAAGGCCACGAGGCAGACTCGTGTACGGGCTGTCGGGGCGCGGCCGTCCATGCGTGGGCAGGGCGCCCGATGACCCCGGCCCCGGCCTGGGCACGCCGCTTCCACACGGCCGTCCCCGACGCGCCGGCACTCCTGTGTCTGCCGCATGCGGGCGGGTCGGCGAGCGCCTACTTCGAGCTCTCCGCACGGCTGCGGCCGGAAGTCGACGTCCGGGCGGTGCAGTATCCGGGACGGCAGGACCGGTCCGGCGAGACCCCGGTCACCGTCATGGAAGAGCTCGTCGAACGTCTGGCGGACGCGATCCAGCCCTTCGCGGAGCGGCCGTACGCGCTCTTCGGACACAGCATGGGCGCCGTGGTGGCCTACGAGCTCGCCCTCAGGCTGAGGCGGGAGGGAGTCGCAGCTCCGCTTCGGCTCTTCGTCTCGGGGCGGCGGGCACCCTCCGCGATCCGTGACGAGGACGTGCACCGGCGCAGCGATGACGGCGTGATCGCCCATGTTCGGGAACTCGGCGGGGTCAGGGCGGACGTGCTGGACGATCCGGAGATACGGGCGATGGTGCTGCCGGCGCTTCGGGCTGACTACACGCTGGTGGAAACCTATCGGGCCGCGCCGGGAGAGCGTGTGACCTGTCCGGTCACCGTGCTCGTGGGGGATGAGGACCCCTTGGTGACGCTCGACGAGGCGCGGTTGTGGAAGGAGCACACCGAGGCCGGGTTCGAACTGGAGGTGTTCACCGGAGGCCACTTCTACCTCACCGCGCAGATGTCCGCCCTGGCCGAGGCACTCACCGAACGGCTCCTCGGGAAGCCGTAGGGGTGCGGTAGGGGCCGGGCGTAGGGGTGGGCGCGCCCGGCTCGCGCATAAGGTCCCTTGCGTGCAGAGGGCACCGTGCGGCCGTCGGCCGCATCGCCGGAGAGGAGCACGCATGATCGAGGAACAGGTCGCCACGCGTATCCGGGACTACATCCGCGTGACCTTCCTCGCCGGAGACCCCGGTGAGGAACTGGAGGACACCAGCCCTCTGTTGGAGTGGGGTGTCTTGAACTCCCTCAACACCGTGCGGCTGGTCGGTTTCATCCGAGAGGAACTCGGCGTGAAGGTACCGCCCTTGGCGGTCAGCGGCTCCAACTTCAAGGACGTTCGCAGCATCGCCGAGATGGTCCTCGCCCACCGCGCCTGACTCGCCCCGGCACCAGGGGCTGTCTTGCCGTGCCCGTCGTCCGAGAGGCAATCCAGTGCCGGATCCGCATGAGCCGCCGTTCCTGACAGCCGATCTCTTCCTGCTGCACGCCCCGAGCGTCTACGACTTCCGCGAACGCGACGACATGCTGTTCGCGTATCTGAGTGACAGCGACAGCGTCAACGTCACCTCCGTGTACGAGATGTATCCGATCGGCTGGTTCTCCATCAAGCAACGGCTCGCGGAGGCCGGTCTCGACGTCAAGATCGTGAACGTGGCGTCGTTGATGCTCCGTTACCCGGACATCGACGTGCCCAGACTCCTGGAGCGGCTGCGCGCTCCCGTCTACGGCTTCGACATCCACTGGATGGCCCACTGCCACGGGGCGGTGGAACTCGCTGCCGAGGTGAAGAAGGTCCACCCGGAGGCACTGACCGTCTTCGGCGGGATCTCCGCCACGTACTACGCCGACGAGTTGGCCCGGCACTCCGCCGTGGACGTGGTCGTCCAGGGCTATGACACCCTCGACCCCGTCGCCGCGCTGGTCGACACGGTCCGTCGCGGCGGACGGGACTTCTCGGCTGTCCCGAACCTCGTCTACGCCTCGGGCGAGGAGCGTACGGGTTTCACGCACAAGCCGTCGGCCGACTACAACAACGCCCTGAACGATTGGTCGTACTACCGTGAGACCCCGGCATCCACCCCCCTGACCTCCAAGCTGATCATGACGCTCCCGAACACCGGGTGTGCCCACGACTGCGGCTGGTGCGGCGGATCGCGCTTCTCGTACCGGAACATCATGGGTGTCAAACGGACGCTCGTGCAGAAGAACCACGACCTCGTCGTCGAGGAACTCGCGACCATGGGGGAGGCGGCGAAGCACACCTCGATCTACGCCCTCCAGTGCTACTCGGAGAACAAGTCGCGACTGCACCGATATCTGGACGCGGTGAAGGAGGCCGGGTACAAGAGCGTTTCCTTCGAGCAATTCGTACTGACACCGGACGACACCCTGAAGAAGATGGGTGAGTCGACCGACGCCTACATCATGCTCTCTCCCGAGTCGCACGATCCGAAGGTGAGCCGGGCCGCCGGACGCGGTACTTACACCATGGAGGAAATGGAGCGCTGGATTCCGCGCGCCCTGGACGCAGGCGTCAAGGGTGTCATGATCTGGTTCTTCATCGGCATGCCCTTCCAGGACCGGCAGTCCGTGCTCGATACGACCGCCTACGCGGAAAGGCTGCTCAGGAAGTTCAAGGGCTGGGCGGCGCTGCCGCTGATCTGTCCCATGGTGCCCTTCCTCGACCCCGGCTCACGCTTCTTCGAGGAGTCCGAGGAGCACGGTTACCGCATCTTCCACCGGAGTCTCGACGACCACCGGCGCGCCATGGTCGAGCCGCTGTGGCACCGGCGTCTCAACTACGAGACACGATGGCTGGACCGCCGAGAGATCCAGGACGTCAGTTACGAGGCGGTGGCCCGGCTGGTCGAGGTGAAGGGCGAGTACGGAGTGCTGCCGGCGACGTTCGCCGAGGCGATCCTCGCCACGATCGACGAGACTCGGCACCTGCTCGCCGAGATGGAGCACGCGCTGGTGCTGGACGGCAGGCTGCCCGAGGGTCTGCGGGACACGATACGGACGTACAACAGGAAGATCCTCGCCTACTCGAGCGACCAGATCGTCCCGGTGGAGCGGCCGTTCGGCGGGCGTTGGTTCGACGACCACACGGTGCCCGACGGCATCATCCAGGCCGTGCGCGGGTAATCCGAAACCTGTGAGTCCGCTTTTTTCGACGGGGTTCTTGCTGAATTTTGAGGAATCCGGGCGGACGAATTGCTTCCGGTTTTCCTGTTGTTTATCGGAGTGCAGTAGTATTTGATAGTATCTCTCCGGATCGGCGCAGTCGGAGATTCTGTCAAGAGGCGTCGTGGTGTGATGAGCGGAATTCTGCCGCGAGAGCCATTGGTGTGCTCGGAATCTATGGGTGAATGGAAGATCGTGATCACGGGGGATCGTGTGTACGTGAAGAATCCGCGGGGCTGACATCTCATGGCTGTCGGCGCGACGGAAGCTGATCGGGTCCGGTGCAGGACCGACACCGTGCGGACATGTCGCTCCGCGGACGTGCAACAACGATCCTTCTGGAACCTCCCGCCCCGGCCCCCGCCCTGACGCCACGCCGGAACCTGACCACGCGATGCGCTCTCTTTGCGCATGGTCCGCGGCGGACAGGACCTGCACGCCGTGGAGACCATGCCGTTGACCATCACCGGTGCTCGTCGAACCGTGAGGTAAGCGTTGAACGTCTCCTTACGCCCGTCTCTCCGACCGACCGATCAGGGTCATCCCCTGCGCCGCATGCTCCGCGACTCCTTCCGGGGCAGCGGCGGAGTAGCCGTCATCGGTGGACTCATGACCAGCGGCAAGACGACCCTGCTGCACACCTTCTGCGAAGAGGCGGCGAGCGAGGGAGCCGTTGTGCTGACGGCGACCGCCTCCCGAGAAGAGGAGGGCGTCCGCTTCGGAGTCGTCCGTCAGCTCCTCCAGGACGCCCCCGCCCCGGTCCTGGGTGCCGAGCCGAACCCCGAGCCCGGTGACCGCGAGCCCGCCGCCGCGGACAGGGCGTACACGCTCGGAGCCGAGCTGCTGGCGCTGTCCGCCGACCGGCCCGTCGTGGTCGCCGTCGACGACGCGCAGTTCCTGGACAGCGCTTCTCTGGAATGCATCCTGGTCGTCGCTCGACGCGTCCGCTCCGCCCGGGTGCTCGTCGTCGCCACCAACTGCGGCTGCTCCCACGAGCGTTGCCGCCGCTTCCTCACCCGGGTCGGCCGGCTGCCGTACGTCACACACGTCCGCCTCAAACGCCTGTCGGTCGCCGAGGTCGAGGTCGCACTGCGTCACCAGCTCGGCGATTCCGCCGCCTCCGCGATGGCGCCGAGCTGCCACGAAATCACCGGCGGCAACCCGCTCCTCGTCGACGCCCTCGCCAGGGACACGGCCGCCGCGGGATCCGGCGATCCCGCACGGGCCCGTCCCAGCCAGTCCTTCCGGGAGGCCGTGCTCTCCTGCGTCGACCGCTGCTCCCCGGAAAGCCAGATGGTCCTGCACACCGCGGCGCTGCTGGGCCGCACCGCGTCCACAGACCGGATCGAGGCCCTCGTGGGACTCGACCGCAGCGCCGTGGCCGCACATCTGCACACCCTGGAGGCGGCCGGACTGCTCACCGACGGCCAGTGTCTCCACGCCGCGATCGCCGCCGCCGTCACCGACAGCATCCCGCGAGAACTCCGCCGGACCATCCATCGGCGCCACGCGCAGCTCCTCTACGAGGAGAACGCCGCCGCCACCGACATCGCACGACAGCTCATCGCCGCCGGCCTGCCCTCCCTGCCGTGGACCACCGAGGTCCTCTGGACAGCCGCCAACGAGCTGGTCCAGGACGATCCGGAAGCCGCCCTGGAGTGCCTGCGCACGGCCCGCCGACTGGCCCAGAACGAGGACGAGCGGGCCACTTTGACGATGATGCTGATATCGCTCGGCCGGCGGACCAGGCCGGCCGTCGTCCGCCGTTACCTGCCGGAGCTGTCCCGCCTGCTCAGCGAGGGGCTGCTCGGTCGGCCCGACGCGGAGTCGGCCATCCGGTACCTGCTCTGGTTCGGCCGTATGGACGACGCTGTCCGCGCCCTCGAACGACTTCTCGCGGCGCCTCCCGACGAACCGCACGAGGCTCTTGCGCTCCGGCCGTTCGTCCTGTGGCTCAGTATCTGGTACCCCGAGGTCGTCCGGCGCGTGCCCGCGGCCGATGCCCTGCGCTCCAACGAGGAACTGCGTACCGAGGCCGTCGGCAGCCGGATGGTGGAATACGGCAAGGTCTTCGACCTGATGCTGCGCAACGGCAAGCGTCACGAGATCGCCGCCGAGGCCGAACGGCTTCTGGAGAGCTGTCGCCTGGCCGACGACACCCTCGACACCCTTGTCACGGCACTGATCGCTCTGCTCGGCGCCGACGAGCCGGAAGGCGCCTCCCGGTGGTCCGACGCGCTCGTCAAGCAGGCACAGGCGTACGGAGGGCGGATCGCTGAGGCGCAGTTCATCAGCCTGCGGGCCGAGATCGCCTTTCGAGAGGGGCAGACCGAGGCCGCGGCCCTCCTCGCCGAGGAAGCCCTCGCTCAACTGTCCGCCGAGGACTGGGGCGTGGGCGTCGGACTGCCCCTCGGCACACTGGTCCGAGCCCACACCGAGCTCGGCAACCACGATCGCGCGGCCGAACTCCTCAACGAAAGCGTCCCGCCCGAGATGTTCGAAACGGGCTTCGGCATGTTCTATCTGCAGGCTCGCGGCCGCTTCCTGCTGGTGACCGGAGATCCCCGGCGAGCTCGTCTGGATTTCCAGGCGTGCTGGGACTTCATGCGCCGCCGCAACGTCGACCTGCCCAACGTCCTGCCCTGGCGTGTCCATCTGGCTGAAACCCACCTCGAGTTGGGTGATCACACGACGACGAGGGAACTGGCGGAGCAGCAGATGACGCTGACCGACGACAGCGGTGCCCACTGGGCACGCGGGCTCGCTCTGCGCATCCTGGCCGGCATCTCCGAGCCCGGGGAGGCTCGTTCACTGCTGACCAGGTCGGTCCAGGAGCTACGGGAGGGCGGTGCGCAGGCGGATCTGGACCGGTCCTTGGGCGCACTCGGCCGATGTTGCCAGGGCACGGGTGACACCGCGTCGGCCGCGCGCGTCGACCACGGGGCCCGGGGGATCGCGACGGCATCCGTGACGGAGACGACCGGCGCGGGAGAACCGAACCGTCTCAGCACGGCCGAACTGAGAGTGGCCGAGCAGGCGGTGCGCGGATACACCAATGTGCAGATCGCCGCCAGGCTGTTCGTCACGGTGAGCACCGTCGAGCAGCACCTCACCCATGTCTACCGCAAGTTGCGCATCCAGGGGCGGACCGAGCTCGCATCCGCTCTCGGCCAGCCCGCCGGGGGACGGGCCGGGGGCTGATGCACCAGGGCGGACCGGAGACAGTGACACGGTGGGCGCGACCGTGACCGTCAGGACCCGGACGCGGTGCTCGGCATCCGCAGCCTGCCGGCGATGATGTCCCGCTGCATCTGGCTGGTCCCGGAATAGATGCGGGAGCCGATCGCGTCACGCAGGTCCCGATCGATCCCGGACTCGGTCATGTAGCCGTGACCGCCGTGCAGTTGCAGGGCGTCCAGACTGGACCGCACATACGCCTCACTGACGTGCAATTTCGTCACACTCGCGTCCAGCGCCTCCAGCTCCCGCCGGTCGGCCAGCCACGCCGCGTGGCGGGACAGCAGACTTGCCGCTTCCAGCCGTACCTTCATGTCCGCGAGTGTGTGCGAAACGGCCTGGAAGTCGGCGATCGGCTGACCGAACTGGTGGCGTCCGATGGTGTGCGCGAGGCATTCGTCCAGCTGCCGCCGCATCATGCCGACGGCGGAGGCCATGATGCAGGCCCGCTCCAGACGCATGGCGTACTCGAAGACCATCATCCCGGCTCCCGGCGCACCCAGCAGATACCGATCCGGCACACGGCAGTCCCGGAGCACGACCTCCCCCGTGGGTGAGGTGCGCAGGCCCAGCTTGTCCACTCCGGGGCCGACCGACAGCCCGGCCGTGTCGCGCGGCACGAGGAAGGCGGTGACCCCGGCCCACCCCTGGGCCCGGTCCACGGTGGCGAAGACGATGAACAGATCCGCCTCCGGCGCGTTGGTGATGAAGTGCTTCGTCCCGTCGAGCACATACATGGCTCCGTCCTTGCGGGCGCTCGTGGTCAGTGCCATCGCGTCGGAGCCGGCCGCCGGTTCGGTGATGGCGTGCACCGCGACGATCGAGCCGTCGCACATGCCGGGCAGCCAGCGGGACTTCTGTCGCTCGCTCCCGAACTCCAGCAGGGGCATGGCGGCCGACCACAGATGGGCGTTGAGGGAGAAGACCAGTCCGCCGTCCCGGCAGGCTTCGCCGAGCGCCTCCATCGCCAGCGAGGTGGTGAGGACGTCCGCGCCCTGGCCGCCGTACTCCACCGGAAGGGGGAGGCCCTGGATGCCGAGAGCGGCACACTCCTCCCACAGCTTGCGCGAGAAGACACCCGCGCGGTCGCGTTCCGGCAGGTCGGTGTCCAGGCGCGCGGCGGCGAACCGCCGTATCGACTCCTGAAGGGCGAGCTGGTCCTCGGTGGGTCGGAAGTCCATCACTGCTCCGGTCGGGAAGGAGGGCGGAAGGTCTCTTGCGGCGTCGGCCCGTCGGGCGCGGCAGGCCGCCGGTTCAGCCGAGTTCGTCGTCGATGAAGGCCAGGAGCTCCTCGGCGGAGGCGGACGCGAGCGTCTGCTGTACGGAGTCCGAGGGACGGCGCAAGGCTCCGTCGTCGGAGGCGGTCAGCCGGCGCAGGCGGACCATGGCCTGCCGGCGGGTCCGCTCGTCGGCGGCCGTCAGTGCCGCCTGCAGCCGGTCGATCTCGGCGAGGACGTCGGGACCCGGTGACGAGCCGCCTGCGGGCAGGTCGTCGCCCAGGCGGTCCGCGAGGTGGGCCGCGAGGGTGTCCGGTGCGGGATGGTCGAAGACCGTGGTGGCGGACAGGCGCAGGCCCGTGGCGGCGGCCAGGCGGTTGCGCAGTTCGATGGCCGTCAGTGAGTCCAGGCCCTGGTCGAGGAAGCCACGCCCGGGATCGACGGCCTCGGGGCCCGGGTGGGCCAGTACGGCCGCGGTGTGGAGGCGTACCAGGTCCAGCAGGCTCTGTCGGCGCCTGGCGGGGTCCTGCGCAGCAAGCCGTTGCCGCAGGTCCACCGACTCGGCGGCGACGGGCCGCAGCGGGGCGCCGGTCAGCCGTCGCCAGAGGGGGGCGCCGGGAGCACGGGTGAGGTCGATGTCCGTGGCCAGGACCAGCGGGTGACCGGCCCCGTCCGCGGCGTCCAGGAGGGCCAGCGCCCGCTGGGTGGTCATGGGGACGACGGCGGAACGGGACATCCGGGCGCGGTCGGCGTCGGTCAGCCCGGTGGTCAGGCCGGACACCTCCTGCCACAGCCCCCAGGCGACGGAGGTCACCGGGTGTCCCTGCGCACGGGCGTGTACGGCAAGGGCGTCGAGGAAGGCGTTGGCGGCGGTGTAGTTCGCCTGGCCGCCCCCGCCGAGAACACTGCCCGCGGAGGAGAACAGCACGAGAGCCGTGAGACCGCGGTCGCGGGTGAGGCGGTGGAGGTGGACGGCGGCGTCGACCTTGGCGGCGAAGGTGTGCCGCAGGTCGTCCGGGGTGAGTTCGGTCAGGGGCGCGTCGCGCAACGCACCGGCGGTGTGCACGATCGCTGTGAGCGGGTGCTCCTCCGGGATGTCGGCGAGCGTCTTCGCGAGGGCGCCGAAGTCGCTGACGTCGCAGGAGACGCACGTGGCCGTGGCGCCGGCGTCCGCCAGTTCCCGGCACAGAGCATCCGCCCCCGGCGCGTCGGCGCCGGTCCGGCTGAGCAGCAGGAGACGACGGACCTTGTGGCGGCGTACGAGATGACGGGCGACCAGGGAGCCGAGGGTGCCGGTGCCGCCGGTGACGACCACGGTGCCGTCGGGGTCCGGCGGAGCCGGGACGCACAGGACGTTCTTGCCCATGTGCCGCCCTTGGCTCATGTGCCGCAGCGCTTCCCGGATGCGGGCCAGGTCCCAGGTGCGGGTCGGCAACGGCCGGACCACGCCCTTCCCGAACAGTTCCAGGAGGTCCGTCAGCATCCGACCGATGCGCTCGGGGCCGGCCTCCTGGAGGTCGAACGCCCGGTAACGCACGCCGGGACAGGCCGCGGCGACCTCGGCGGCGTCCCGGACGTCGGTCTTGCCCATCTCCAGGTAGCACCCGCCCCGGGGGAGCAGCCGCAGTGACGCGTCGACCGCCGCCCCCGACAGCGAGCCGAGGACCACGTCGACGCCTCGGCCGCCGGTGTGTTCCAGGAACAGGTCGGCGAACGCCGTGGTACGGGACGACGCGATCCGTTCCCGGGGTACCCCGAACCCCACCACCGCGTCCTCCTTGCCGGGCCCCGCCGTCGCGTAGACGGTTGCTCCCCACGCCCGGGCCAGCTGGACCGCGGCCATGCCCACGCCGCCCGCCGCCGCGTGCACCAGCACGGACCGGCCGCTCGCTCCGTCCGGCCGGGGTTCGAGGCCCGCGAGGTCCACCAGCGCGTGGTACGCGGTGAGGAACACCGCCGGCACGGACGCGGCCTGCTCGAACGACCAGCCGTCGGGGATCGGCGCGAGTGTCCGCGGGTCCGCCACCGCCCGGGGCGCGAACGCCCCCGGAAACATGCCCAGTACGCGGTCCCCGGCCCGCAGCCCACGCACGTCCGATCCCGTCTCCAGGACCACACCGGCGCCCTCCGCACCGAGCCCCGCGTGGTCGGGCACCATCCCGAGCGCGGTCGCCACGTCGTAGAAGTTGAGGCCGGCGGCGCGTACGGCCAGACGCACCTCGTCCGCCCCGAGCGGCCGTGGGTCCACGCTCACCCGGTCGACACGGTCGAGGGTCCCTGTCCCGGTGACATCCACCCGCCAGTCCACACCCGCTCCGAGACCCCCGATCCCCTGCACTCGTCCACCGGCCCGTTCGAGCCGTGCCGCGCGGACGACGCCGGCGCGCACCGCGAGCTGGGGCTCGTCGCCGCGGGCCAGCACGGAGAGGAGCCCGGGGGGCGGGGCGGACCCGGGATCGAGGTCGAGCAGGACGAACCGGCCGGGATGCTCGGACTGGGCAGTCCGTACCAGCCCCCACACCACCGAGGCCGCCAGGTCGGCCATCTCCCCGTCGTCCACCGCGACCGCGCCCTGTGTCACGAGCACCAGCCGGACGTCCTCCAGCGCGGGGTCGGCCAGCCAGCGCTGGAGCGTGGCCAGGGTGTCGGCGGCGATCCGGTCCGCCCGCGCGGGCAGTTCCTCGTCCTCGCTCCCGCCGCTGCCGCCGACCGGCAGCAGCACGAACGCCGGCGCAGCGCCCTTTGGCCGTTCCTCGTCTACGAGGGCGTCGAGATCCGCGTACGAGCGCGCCGCGTCACCGAATGGTCCGCACGGGCCCACCACGGCCCAGTCGGACCGGCCCACGGCGGTCTCCGGCACGGGCACGGGCTCCCACGCCACGACGAGGAGATCCGAGGCGGGGGCGGCCGACGGAGCGCCCGCTCGGGCCCGGCGGGCCCGCAGTGACCCGACGAGGACGACAGGGGCGCCCGCCGGATCCGTGGCCGCCAGACGGACGCGGTTCGGCCCCGCGCCGGTCACCTGCACGCGCAGGCGGCGGGCGCCGGTGGCGTACAGGCTCACGTCGTTCCAGCAGAACGGCAGCCATGGTCCCCCGCCCGGCAGGAAAGGACCGAGGAGGGCGGACTGCGCGGCGGCGTCGAGCAGTGCCGGATGCAGTGCGAACCGGTCGGTGCCGCCTGCCTGTTCGGGCAGTTCGACTTCCGCGAACACCTCGTCGTCGCGCCGCCATGCCGCGCGTACGCCTTGGAAGGCGGGTCCGTATCCGTACCCTCGCTCGGCCAGCCGTGCGTACAGGCCGTCCACGGGCAGCGGTTCCGCCCCCACCGGCGGCCAGGCGCCGGAACGGAGTGCCGCGAACGCGCTCCCGCCCGCCGCCGAGTCCCTGCCGTCCGGCTCCGGTACCACGACGGCCTCCGCGTGCCGGGTCCACGGAGCGCCCGGTACCGCGTGCGGGCGGGCGTACACCCGCACGCGCCGCTCGTCGCCCTCGGGCACGTCCACCACGACCTGGACATCGGCCCCGGTGTCCGGCAGCGGCAGCGGTTCCACGAGCAGCAGCTCGCGCACCCGTCCGCTCCCCACGTGGTCGCCCGCACGCAACATCAGCTCCACGAAGGCCGATCCGGGCAGGATCGGTGTGTCCGCAACCGTGTGATCCGCCAGCCAGGCGGTCCCGCGCGTCGACAGCCGCCCCGACAGGACAACCCTTTCGTCCGCCACATCGGTGACCGCGCCCAGCAGCCCGTGTCCGGCGTCGGTGAGGCCGACGGCATCCAGGTCGGCGTGCTCGCGGGGGGCGAGCCAGTAACGCTGTCGGTCGAAGCCGTACGTCGGCAGATCGGCGGAGAGTGCTGCTCCGGACGTCGTCGGGGCTGGCAGCAGGGTCGGCCAGGAGATGTCGAGACCCCGGGTCCAGGCATCGGCGGCGGCCAGGTGCAGCCGGTCCGGACCGTCGTCGTCGCGGCGGAGCGTGGACACCGTGCCCGCGTCGGCCGAGTGGGTGTCGATGGTCTGCTCGATGCCCGGGGCGAGGACCGGGTGGGCGGCGACCTCGACGAACACGGTGTGGCCGGTGTCGAGGAGCGCGCGGGTGGCGGTCTCGAAGCGCACCGGTCGACGCAGGTTGTCGTACCAGTAGGTGCCGTCGAGCCGGGCGCCCTCCAGGACCGTACCCGTGACCGTGGAGCACAGGGGGACGGCGGCGGGGCCGGCGCGTACCGCGGACAGGTCGCGCAGCAGCCGGGCGCGCAGGCGCTCGACGTGCGGCGAGTGGGAGGCGTAGTCGACGGGGATCCGTCGGGCCCGGAGGCCGTCCTCGACGCAACGGGCCAGAAAGTCCTCAGCGGCTTCCCGAGGGCCGCTGACGACGGTGGCGGCCGGTCCGTTGACGGCGGCCACCGTCAGACCGGCGGGCAGCCGGGATCCCACCTCGTCCGGGCCGGCCGGCACGGAGATCATGGCGCCCTCTCCCGAGATGTCCCGCAGAGCGGTCGCCCGGGCCACCACGATCCGCACGGCGTCCGGCAGCGCGAGCGCTCCGGAGACGCAGGCGGCCGCGATCTCGCCCTGCGAGTGGCCCACCACCGAGGCGGGGCGCACTCCCATCGCCTGCCAGGTCCGGGCCAGGGCGACCATCACGCTGAACATCACGGGCTGCACGACCTCGACCCGCGCCAGCTCCCGCCCCTCGCCCAGCACGTCCACCACGGACCACCCGGTGAGTTCCTCCACCGCGGCCGAACACTCCCGCAGCGCCGTGGCGAAGACGGGGGAGTGCTCCATGAGCCGGCTGCCCATACCGGGCCACTGCCAGCCCTGCCCGGGAAACACCAGGGCTGCCTTGGCGCGGCCCGCCGCGACTCCGCGGACGACGTGCGGCACCTGTCGCCCGGCGACGAGCGCGGCCAGGCCGCTCAGCAGATCCGCGTGTGTCGTGCCGACGACGACGGCACGGTGGTGAAGGGCCGAGCGGGAGGCGAGAGCGTGCGCCAGATCGGTGGGGCGGGCGTCGGGATGGTCCTCGACGTAGCGGATCAGGCGGTGGGCCTGGTTGCGCAGCCCGGCCGGGGTCGCGGCGCTGACCGGCCAGGACACCACGGGTTGCGGGCCCGGCAGCAGCACCCGGGGTCCGTCCCCGGCCCGGCGGGCGGCGCGGTCGGCTTCGGGCGTGCCGGTGTCCGGGGCCGTCGGGACCTCGGCCGGAGCCTCTTCCAGAATCACGTGGGCGTTCGTCCCCGAGACCCCGAACGAGGACACCCCGGCCAGCCGGGGGCGCGGTCCGCGCGGCCAGGGCTGTGGCCGGTGCAGCAGACGGACGGCCCCGGCCTCCCAGTCGACCAGCGGCGACTGCGGGTCCGCGTGGAGGGTCCGGGGCAACTGCTCCCGCTGAAAGGCCATCACCGTCTTGACCACCCCGGCCATACCCGCCGCGGCCTGGGTGTGCCCGAGGTTCGACTTCACCGAGCCCAGCCACAGCGGCCGGTCGGCGGGCCGGGACCGGCCGTAGGCGGCCAGGAGTGCCTGAGCCTCGATCGGATCGCCCAGCTTGGTGCCCGTGCCGTGCGCCTCCACCACGTCGACCTGCGCGGCAGACGCTCCCGCGGCGTCCAGGGCCTGCCTGATCACCCGTTCCTGTGACGGCCCGTTGGGTGCGGTCAGCCCGTTGCTGGCACCGTCCTGGTTGACCGCCGAGCCGCGTACCAGAGCCCATACACGGTGGCCGTGCCGCCGGGCGTCGGAGAGACGCTCCAGCAACAGCACCCCGACCCCCTCGGCGACGCCGAATCCGTCGGCACCGGCCCCGAAGGGACGGCACCGCCCGTCGGCGGCCAGCCCCCGCTGCCGGGAGAACTCCACGAACGCCGTCGGCGTGGCGACCACCGTGACCCCGGCCGCCAGTGCGAGCGAGCAGTCGCCGCCGCGCAGCGCCCGGCTCGCCAGGTGCAGCGCCACCAACGACGACGAGCATGCCGTGTCCACGGTCAGCGCAGGGCCCTCCAGCCCCAGCGTGTACGAAGCCCGCCCCGACAGGACGCTCGCCAGACTGCCCGTCAGGGCGTACCCCTGCACCGACGACGGCGCGCGTTCCGGGCCACCGGCGTACAGGGAGGAGGAAGCGCCGACGAACACGCCCGTCCGGCTGCCGCGCAGCCGACGCGGATCGATACCCGCTCGCTCCAGGGTCTCCCAGCAGACCTCCAGAAGCAGCCGCTGCTGCGGATCCATCGCCAGCACCTCACGCGGCGAAATACCGAAGAACTCCGCATCGAAGCCCGCGACGTCGTCGAGGAACCCGCCGCGTCGCACGTACGACCGCCCGGGCGCGTCCGGGTCCGGGTCGTACAGATCCTCCGGCCACCCCCGGTCCACCGGGAACTCCGACGTGGCGTCCACGCCGTCCGCCACCACCCGCCACAGGTCCTCGGGCGACCTCACCCCGCCCGGATACCGGCAGGCCAGACCCACGATCGCGATCGGCTCGCGATCGGCGGTGCGCAGCCGCACGTTCTCCTGCCGGAGCCGTTCGCTCTCCCGCAAGCTGTCGCGCAGGGCCTCGACTATCTCCGGGTCGTTCACAGTCACGGTGTCTCCATCGGTTCCGGATCGTCAGGAGGTGGCCCGCCGGGCCGTGCGCACCAGGTCGTGCACGTCCATCGCGTCGAACCGGTCGGGTCCCGTGGTGTCGGTCCCGGTCCCGTCCGGCGCGAGCTGCTCCAGCAGATGCCCGGTGAGCGCTTCCGGCGTGGGGTGGTCGAACACCGCCGTGGCCTGTACCCGCAGTCCGGTGACGGCGGTGAGCCGGTTGCGCAGTTCGATCGCCGTCACCGAGTCGAAGCCGATGTCCCGGAAGACCTGGTCCGGCAGCACGTCCTGGGCGCCACGGTGTCCGAGCACGACGGCGACCTCCCGGCACACCGCCGTGAGCAGCTCCTCGTACCGCTGCTGCGGGGAGAGGCCGGCCAGCCTCCCGGGGAGGTCCGGTGCGGGCATGGGGGCGGCACCCGCCGGGAGCAGGTCCTCGACGAGCGGGTAGCGACGGCCGGCCGCGAACAACTCCGCGAACCGGGCCCAGTCCAGATGGGCGATCATGACCGTGGTGTCGTCGTGATCCAGCGCCTGGCGGAGCGCGGTGACCGCGAGGTGGGCGGTCATCAGGTCCATTCCGCCACGGCTCAGCATCGCGGTGAACTCCGTGCCCGCCGCCATCCCCTCACCCGCCCAGGCGCCCCAGGACACCGACAGCGTCGGCCGTCCCGAGGCCCGACGCCATCGGGCGAAGGCATCGAGGTGGGCGTTGGCGGCGGCGTAGGCGCCCTGGCCGACGTTCGGCAGCATGCTGCTGAAGGAGGAGAACACCACGAACGCCGACAGCTCGTGGTCCAGCGTCGCCTCGTGCAGGGCCAGTGCCCCCGCCGTCTTCGGCGCCAGCACCTCCTGCGTCTGAGGGCCTGTCATCCGGGTCACGGGAGCGTCGTCGACGACACCGGCCGTGTGGAACACGGCGGTCAGCGGTTCCTCGGGAGAGAGCGTCTCCAGCGTGGCGGACAGGGCGTCGGGATCGGACACGTCGCACGACGCCACCGTGACGCGTCGAGCGCCCAGCTTCAGCAACTCCTCGCGCAGGGTTCCCGCTGCCGCGGCGTCCGGACCGCTGCGGCTGAGCAGCAGCAGATGGGGCGCGTGCTGCCGGGCGAGCCAGCGGGCGACATGCCCGCCGAGCGCGCCCGTGCCACCGGTGACGAGCGTGGTCCCGCGTGGCGACCAGCTTCGTCCCGGGGGGCCGTCGCCCTGCGGATCGCGTACCAGGCGCCGTACCCGCACACCGTCGTGACGCACCGCCACCTGGTCTTCTACGGGAGGAGCCGCCAGTACGGCGCGCAGACCGCGCGCGCACGCCTCGTCCGGCTCGGCGGGCAGATCCACCAGTCCCGCCAGCCGGGCCGGATTCTCCACCCCGACGGCCCGGCTGAGCCCGGCGACATGTGCCTGGAGGGGATGCTCCACCCGGTCCCCGGAGGCCGCCGCGACGGCCGCGCGGGTGATCGACCAGTAGCGGGCCTCGAGTCCGCAGTCGTCCAGCGCCTGGAGGAGCGCGACGGTGGCGAGCAGACCGGCGGGCACGGCCGGATGTTTGAGATGGGGTGCCTCGTCGAGTGCCAGCAGGGACACCACCCCGGCGAAAGGCCGGTCTTCGACGCGGCGCAGTTCCTCGGCGAGATCCGCCCGGGAGGCGTCCTTGGCGACCAGGAGCGGACGCGAACCGGGCAACGCCGCGAGACAGGTCGTGACGAACGGGTCGCTGATCCATCCCTCCGGTACGGCGACCAGCCATTCCTGTCCGTCGGGCGGCTCCGCGACGGGAGACGTGGCCGGCCTCCACGTCTCCCGGTAGCGCCACGTGTCTACCGTCGCCTGTTCACGGGAGAGCTGTCGCCACTGTGCCAGGCTGGGCAGAACGACGGCGAGGGCCGCGGCCTGCTCGTCGTCCAGGCCGAGTTCGGCCGCGAGCGCGTCGGTCTCACCCCGGCCGACCCCTTGCCAGAAACGTCGTTCGGTACCGGCCTCCGCAGGCGGATCGGCCGGCTCGGGGGGAGGTGGCGCGACCGGTGGGGCGGCGGGCAGCAGGCTGTTCCAGCGCACGTCCAGGCCGCGTGTCCAGGCCATGGCGGCGGCCTCGTGCAAGCGCGCCGGGCCGTCGTCGTCACGGCGCAGGGTGCCGAGCACGGCGGGCCGTTCCCCGTCGGGGAGTGCCAGGGCGTCCAGGGTCTCTTCGATCGCGGGGGCGAGGACGGGATGGGCACCGCACTCGACGAATGCGGAGTGTCCCGCACGGGCCAGTGCCTCGACCGTCTCCTGGAACCGCACCGGACGGCGCAGGTTGTCGTACCAGTAGGCGGTGCCCATCGTCGGCCCGTCGACCGGTACCGCGAGGACCGTGGAGTAGAGCGGGATCCGGCCGGCCCGGCACACCACCGTGCCGAGCCCGTCCACCACCCGGTCACGGATGCGTTCCACGTCCGCCGAGTGCGAGGCGTAGTCCACCGGGATCACCCGGGAACGCGCACCCTCGGCCTCGCACCGACGAACGAGGTCCGAGACCCCCGACGCGGGCCCGCACACCACCGTCGAGCCAGGACCGTTGACCGCGGCGACGCTCCAGCCGGCGGGCAGCCACCCGGCCACCTCGCCGGCCCCGGCCGCGACCGAGACCATGGCGCCCTGCCCCGCCATGGTGCGCACCGCGGCCGAACGCGTCACGACCACCCGGGTCGCCTCGCGCAGATCCAGGACACCCGCCACGCAGGCCGCCGCGATCTCGCCCTGGGAGTGGCCCACGACGGCCGCCGGTTCCACTCCCAGCTCCTGCCAGATCCGGGCGAGCCCCACCATCACCGCGAACATCGCCGGCTGTACGACGTCCACCCGGTCCAGCGCGCGGCCTTCCCGCAGCACCTGGAGCACGGACCAGCCGGCCAGTTCCTCCACGACCGCCGAAACCTCGGTGACCGTTCGCCCGAACACCGGCGACGAGTCCAG
Source organism: Streptomyces sp. NPDC047072 (assembly GCF_040643855.1). Classification (NCBI taxonomy): domain Bacteria; kingdom Bacillati; phylum Actinomycetota; class Actinomycetes; order Kitasatosporales; family Streptomycetaceae; genus Streptomyces; species Streptomyces sp. NPDC047072. The sequence goes on from NZ_JBEYVC010000189.1 coordinate 20,246, forward strand.
CAACCCGCGCCCCATCCCGGGCCACTGCCACCCCTGGCCGGGGAACACCAGCACGGGTCCCGCTCCCCGTGCGGCCGTCGGGGCCGGGAGGGGCATGTCCGCGGCCACCGCGTCCAGGCCGGACAGCAGCGTCTCCCGGTCCGCCCCGGTCACCACCGCCCGGTGTGCGGCCGCCGGTTGTTCGGCCAGGCCCC
>NZ_JBEYVC010000190.1:0-20401 GCF_040643855.1 Streptomyces sp. NPDC047072
GGGCTTGGGGAGGAAGGGCGAGGCGCGGGGAGGAGGGGGCTTGGGGAGGAAGGGCGAGGCGCGGGGAGGAGGGGGCTTGGGGAGGAAGGGCGAGGCGCGGGGAGGAGGGGGCTTGGGGAGGAAGGGCGAGGGGATGGGCGGGGTGAGGGATGGCTGGGTCACTCCCTGTCCTCGTCCGTGTTGCGGGCTCTCGGTAGGTGCGGTCCCCTCGGAGAGGTCAGGATCGCTCGACATCCGTTTCAGGAGCCCCCATCCGCGCCCTCCCCCGGGCCGTCGTCGCCCTCGCCCTGCTCCTCGCGGCCACCGCACCGGCCGTAGCCCTGCCCTCGGTATCGGAGCCGCCCGTACCGACGGCCACAGCGCAGCCGTCGGCACCGGAGCCGCCCGCACTGACGGCCACGGCGGAGCCGTCGGCATCGGCGCCGTCCGGCTCGACGTCCGTACCGGAGTCCCCCGTACCCGAGTCCCCCGTACCCGAGTCCCACGTACCTGAGTCACCCGCCCCGGTGCCCACAGCGGAGCCATCCGCGTCGGAGCCGGCTGCCCTCGCCCCCGTAGCGGAGCCGCCTGCCCCGACACTCGCAGCCGACCCACCCGCCCCCGCCGCACCCCCCGCCCCGCCACCCCTGTGGGTGAACCCCGACAGTGCTGCCGCTCGCCAAGCCGTTCAGTACCGGCTGATGGGTCGGGACGCGGACGCGGCGCTTCTTGATCGGATTGCTACGCGGGCGCAGGCGGACTGGCTTACCGGGGCGGATCCCGGGCCGACTGTTCGTGCGCTCACCTCGGCGGCCGCGCGGGTCGGGCGGACTGCCGTGCTGGTCGCCTATCACATCCCCCATCGCGACTGCGGGGCCTTCTCGGCCGGTGGGGCCGGGGACGCGCGGGAGTACCGGGCGTACGTGGACTCCTTCGCGCAGGGGATCGGGGACCGGTCCGCCCTGGTCGTGCTCGAACCCGACGCCGTGCCGCAGGCCCTCGCCGGGTGCCCTGACACCGGTACGGCGGAACGCCTCGCGCTGCTCTCCTACGCCGTCGACCGCCTCGTACGGCAGCCGCACACCCAGGTCTACGTCGACGCCGGGCACCCGGGGTGGATCGCCGACGTGTACTGGCTGGCCCGTGCGCTGCGGCTGGCCGGTGTCGCCCGGGCCGACGGCTTCGCGCTCAACGTCTCCAACTTCCACTCCACGGCGACCGTCCTGTCGTACGGACGCAGGCTCGCGCGGGCGATCGGCGGCGCCCCGCACTTCGTCGTCGACACCAGCCGCAACGGCAACGGGCCCTATCGGGGCGCTGATCCGTGGTGCAACCCGCCCGGCCGCGCGCTCGGCACCCCGCCCACCACCGAGACGGGGCAGCCGGACGTCGACGCCTACCTGTGGGTCAAACGGCCGGGGGAGTCCGACGGCACCTGCCGGGGCGGACCACCGGCGGGACAGTGGTGGCCGGCCTACGCCCTGGCGCTCGCCCGCGCGGCACACGACTGACCGACGGCTTCGGCGTCGCACACCCTGAACCACCGCGCTGAACCACCGCGCCGCGTCCGCCCTCCCCGCACCACCGAGCGCCCCCGTCTGAGCGGCCGCACCCCCGCACCGGACGGGTGACACCGTATGCGTGCCGTTGAGGGGGCGGGGCGGTGGGCGTCGAGCATGGGGGTCCGCGCTGTCGTGGGCGCGTCGGCGCCGGCTTTCCGGGCCGGTGCCGTCGTCCCGGCGGACAGCACCGCGCACACCCCACCAGGGGGACCGATGACCCACCACCCCGCGCAACGGCCCGACGGAGCCCGCCCCCACCCAGAGGACCGTCAGCGGCTCACCGGAAACCGTCCCCGCCCAGAGGATCGTCAGCTACGGCCAACGGGGATCCCTCCCCACCCGGAGAACCGTCAGCCACGGCCCACCGGAACCCGCCTCCGCCGCCGTCGTGCCGTCCCCCGGCTCCTTGTCGTTCTCGTCGCGCTGTTGTTGGTCGCCGTGGGCGGAGTCGGGTGGGCGCGGATGAGTCTGGACGGGAGTATCCGGTCCTTCGAGTCCGACGGTGTTCCACCCGCGCACGCCCCAGGCGCTCCCGGCGCTCCCGACGCGCCCCGCGTTCCCGGAAACCCCGGCGCTCCCGGTGCCCCGCCCGCCGCAGGCGCCCACGGTCAGAACATCCTCGTCATCGGCTCCGATGCCCGCGTCGGCGGTAACCGGGAGCTCGGCGGGGGACAAGCCGACGACGTCGGCCGGTCGGACACCACGATCCTGCTGCACGTCCACGCCGACCGGCGCCGGGCCGTCGCCGTCTCCATCCCCCGCGACACCCTGGTCGACCTCCCGCCCTGCCGGCTGCCGGACGGCACCTGGACCGAGCCGGTCGAGTCGGCCGTGTTCAACGAGGCGTTCTCGGTCGGCGGTACCCCGGAGGGCAACCCGTCCTGCACCCAGCACACCGTGGAACGCCTCAGCGGTCTGCGCGTCGACCACACCCTCGTCATCGACTTCGAGGGGCTCGCCGCGCTCACCCAGGCCGTCGGGGGCGTGCGGGTGTGCGTGCCCGAGGACGTGTACGAGAGGGATCTGAACCCCGGTCTGCGCGCCCCCGGCGCACTCCTGTTCGCGCGGGGCGAGCAGACCGTCTCCGGCCGCGCCGCCCTCGACTACGTCCGGCTGCGCCACGGCCTCGGCGACGGCTCCGACATCGGGCGCATCAAACGCCAGCACGCCTTCCTCAAGAGCCTGCTGCGCAAGATCCATGGCGACGGGCTCACGCCGTCCCGCCTGCTCCCCCTCACCCGCGCCGTCCTCGACTCGATGACCGTCGACCCGGGCCTCGCCTCCGTGGAGGACCTGTTCGGCTTCGCCCTCTCCCTGCGCGACCTCGCGCCCCGCCGCACGGAGTTCACCACTCTCCCCTGGCGCTACGAGGGCGAGCGCGTCGCTGTGGTCGAACCCGAGGCGAGTGCGCTCTGGGCCCGCCTGGCCGCCGACCGCCTGCCGGACCTCCCCGACAAGGACACCGACCGGGGCGACGACGGCCCCTGCCCGGACGACCTCACCTACGGCTGAGCCCAACCGTAAAAGGTCTCCGAAAAGCTCCCGAAAGGCCCCTGAGGAACCCCCTCACCGCCCGCCCAGCACCGACCGGTACACCTCCGACGCCCGCGGATTCGCCCGGCACCGCCACACCCCGTGCGGGCAGTAGTCGCTGATCGCCTGGTAGAGCGGCCGCTGCCGGGAGAACCAGTCGAGCATCCCGCGCATGTACGCCGGGTTGTCGCCGTTCTCGAACAGCCCCCACTCCTGGTACGAGAACGGCTTGCCGTGGGCGCGGGCGAAGCGCACGTGGTCGCGGAGGCCGTACGGCTCGGTCACCTGGCGGCTGAAGCTCAGGCCGCGCGGGGCGTCGTACGCGTCCATCCCGATGATGTCCACGACCCCGTCGCCCGGATAGCAGCGTGGCCACGGGATCGCGTCCCGGCCCCGGGTCGGCGTGAACTCGAAGCGGAAGCGCTGCCCGGGCACCGAGCGCATCGCGCGCACGATCCGGGTCCAGTACGCCTTCCAGGCCGCCGGATCCGGGGCGCAGCGGTGGCTGTAGGTGACGCCGTTCATCTCCCAGCCGAGGACCAGGACGGCGTCCGGTACGCCGAGGCCGACCAGGCGGCGGGCCAGGGCGCGGAAGTGGCCGTCGTAGCGGCCGCCGGCGCCCAGGCGGAGTCCGGCGCGTACCTGGGCGTCGGGCAGATGGGCCTCGGAGCGGTCCAGCATCGGGACGTTCAGGACGAGCATCCGCTCCGGGCGGGCCTGCCGCCAGCGCGCCCAGGTGTTCAGATAGCCCGGCGCGCCCTCGATGTTGCTCCAGCGGTCGCCGGGCAGGTAGACGTGCCCGACCCGGGGCGCGGGGGCGTCCAGCCAGGCGCCGAGGGCCGTGAGGCGGCGGGTGTCGGCGGGCTCGTACCCCACGTACGCGCCGTAGGCGGCGGCCGAGGAGGCCGCGGGGGCCGCCGGGGAGCGGGCCGGCGTACACGCCATGAGGAGCAGCAGGACGGCGGTCAGGGCGAGCGGGAGCCGACGGGCGGCCGGGCACGACGGCTTCATGGGAGCCGACTGTGCCGCACCGGGGCGGGCCGCACCGGCTCGCGCCACCCGCACGGGTGAGAGACGACGGAAACGGCCACGCGGTGGGGCGGAACCCTCTCCGCCCCACCGCGTGGCCGAACCGGCGCCCTGAGGTCAGGCGTTACCGCCCGTCGTCGCGGCGGGCCGCGTTCTCCTCGGCCTCCTTCGCCTGGACTTCCGGGTCCAGTACGGCGGAACCGCTGCCGTCCACCGACGTCAGCCGGGTCGTCTCGGGGACCTCGGTCGCCTCGGGCGGCTCGACCAGCCAGTCCGGGTTGGCCTGCTTGTCCCACCACTTCCACGCGGCGTAGGCACCGCCCGCGACCAGACCCACGGCCGCCAGCGCCTTCGCGAGCCTTCCGACCCGCGCCCGCCGCTCATGCTTGCGGACCAGCTTCTGGATCTCCTTGGACGAGACCTGACCGCGCAGCGCGGCCAGCGCGGCCGTGCTCCGGGCCGCGGCCTCGTCACGGACCGGACCGGCCGCGGCGACGGCCTGCTCGATCTTCGGGCGGGAGTAGTCGGCGGCCTGCCGGGCGACCTTGCGGGTACGGACCGCGGCCTCGTGAGCGGCCTGGTCCACCTTGGGCGGCACATGCGTCCGGGCCTGTTCCAGACGGGGTGCCACATGGGCGCCGTACTGGACACGGGCCTGTCCGGCCGCCTGCGAGACCTTGGGCGCGAGCCGTACGCGGGCCTCCTGCGCGTAGTGCGCGGCCCTGTCCTTGGCCGTGTCGGCGTAGGGCGCCACCACTTCCGCGGCGTGCAGCACGCTGTCCTTCGCCGTACCGGTCGCGGCGCGCACGCTGTCGATGCGGGTCACGGGATCCTCCTCCTCGGTGGCGTACGGTATTTCGACTTTCCACCCTTTTACGGATCATGCCTGCCGGGACGCAGCCCGGCACCTGAGGGCGGGCATCCGGATCAATAGCGGATGAATACGTGGCAACAGGAGCTTGTCGACGACAATGCCACGGATCGCCGCCCCGCGCCCCCGCCCGGACCCTCCTCGGCCGGATCCGTGCGAGGATCGGTGGGGCAAAGGAAGACAACGGAAGGCAGATCGTGGCCGAGCAGCTGTACGCCACCCTGAAGACCAACCACGGCGACATCGAAGTCCGGCTCCTGCCGAACCACGCCCCGAAGACGGTCAAGAACTTCGTCGAACTCGCTCAGGGCGAGCGCGAGTGGACCCACCCCGGCACCGGTGCGAAGTCCACCGAGCGCCTCTACGACGGCACGATCTTCCACCGCGTCATCAGCGGCTTCATGATCCAGGGCGGCGACCCGCTGGGCACCGGCATCGGCGGGCCCGGGTACGAGTTCGAGGACGAGTTCCACCCCGACCTGCGCTTCGACAAGCCCTACCTGCTCGCCATGGCCAACGCCGGCCCGGGCACCAACGGCTCGCAGTTCTTCGTCACCGTCTCCCCGACGGCCTGGCTGACCCGCAAGCACACCATCTTCGGCGAGGTCACCGACGCGGCCAGCCAGAAGGTCGTGGACGCGATCGCCGGTGTCCAGACCAACCCGCGCACCGACCGGCCGGTCAAGGACGTCGTCATCGAGTCGGTCGTCGTCGAGACGCGCTGAGGTTCCGCGGAGACCCCGCGAGCGGAAACCTCGCGAAGGGAACCAAACGCCCCGCTCAACCGTAAGGATGGGCGGGGCGGTGCATGTCCGTACGACGGCAGAGACGACAGGGGACGTCATGGAACAGGCGGCAGGCGGTACACCCCAGGCCCCCGGCCTGCCCGGCTGCTACCGGCACCCGGACCGCGAGACGGGCATCAGCTGCACCCGCTGCGAGCGCCCGATCTGCCCGGAGTGCATGGTCAGCGCCTCCGTGGGCTTCCAGTGCCCTGACTGTGTGCGCGACGGGGGCGGCACGGGGTCGGCGCCGGCCGCGGCCCGGCCTCGTACGGTCGCGGGCGGGACGGTCACGGCGGATCCCCGGCTGTTCACGAAGATCCTGATCGGGATCAACGTCGCGGTGTTCATCGCCATCCAGGCCAACCCGTCTCTGGCGGTGGACCTCAGCCTCATCGGCGCTTCTCCGGCGCCGCCGTTCCCGATCACCGAAGGTGTCGCGGACGGGCAGTACTACCGCCTGGTGACCTCGATGTTCGCGCACCAGGAGATTTGGCACATCGCCTTCAACATGCTGAGCCTGTGGTGGCTCGGCGGCCCTCTCGAAGAGGCGTTGGGGCGGGCCCGCTATCTCGCGGTCTACTTCGTCTCCGGTCTCGCGGGAAGTGCCCTGGTCTATCTGCTGGCCAGCCCGGCCACCCAGACACTCGGCGCCTCCGGTGCCATCTTCGGCCTCTTCGGCGCGACCGCGGTCCTGCTGCGCAGGCTCAGGTACGACCTGCGGCCGATCATCGCCCTCCTGGTGATCAACCTGATCTTCACCTTCGGCTTCAACGGCATCTCCTGGCAGGCCCACATCGGTGGCCTGGTCGCGGGCGTGATCACGGGCTACGGCATGGTCCACGCCCCGCGCGAGCGGCGCGCGCTGGTGCAGTACGGCACCTGTGCGGTGGTTCTCGTGGTCGTCGTGGCGATGACCCTGCTCAGGACCTCGCAGCTCACCTGAGCCGCCTGTTGTCCGATCGTTGTCCACAGTCGGTGGCGGATCTTGTGCATAGTGTGGGGGAACAGCTGTGCCCCCTGTCACCGACCCGTGTTTACGCAGGTCAGGAAGGGGGCGAACAGGCTTTCGGGCGCCGGTGTGTCAGTCGTACCGGCGTCAACGTGCTGAGGGTTATCCACAGATCGTCGTTCTTTTCCCCAGGCTCTGTGGAAATTGCTCAGGGCTGTGGATAACTCAGCGAACAGCCCTGGGCAGAGCTACTTCCACTGCGTGGAGACGGCGAATCCCGCGGCGATGAAACCGAAGCCCACCACGATGTTCCAGTTGTCCAAGGCGTCGATCGGAAGGGAACCGTCGGTCACGTAGAAGACGACGATCCAGGCGAGGCCGATGAGGAACATGGCCAGCATCACAGGCGCCACCCAGGCGCGGCTGTTCAGCTTGATGGCCGTCGCCTGCTTCGCCGGAGGCGGCGTGTAATCGGCCTTCTTGCGGATACGTGACTTCGGCACGAGGGTCTCTCCTGTCGATGCGCTGCGTGGCCGCGCAGGTAACGGGGTGGGGCTCTGGGGCAGCGTACAAGGGGACTCTTAGGGCCTGTCCAGCGGATCAGCCCGGCGTCGCGGGGCCTGGCACGCACCAGGCCCCGCTCGGCTCGGCCGATACGTACTGTTTCCTGAAGCCGACCTGATCCGCCGGACAGGCCCTGGCGCTCCCCCGGGCGTCCGTTAGCGTAGTGCTTCCGTGGCGTCGAAGGAGATAAGGGTACGTTGAGCAATTCTGCCGACTCCCCCCCGCCCGGATCCAGTCCTGTCCGCAGGCGGTTCCGGCCTGTGCGGTTGCTCACCGTCGCGGTGTTCGCGCTCGCCGGGCTCATCTTCTTCACGAGTTTCAACACGGCCAAGGGCACCAACATCCGCACGGACACCTCCCTGCTCAAGCTCTCCGACCTCATCCAGGAGCGCAGCCGCAAGAACGGCGAGCTGGACGAGTCGAACGGCTCGCTACGCCGGGACGTCGAGTCGCTCGCCGAGCGCGACGACGGCAGCACGGATGCCGAGGACGCCAAGCTCGCCGCGCTGGAGGACCGGGCGGGCACCCAGAAGACCAAGGGCGAGGCGATCACCGTCACGCTCGACGATGCGCCCCCCAACGCCACCGCCAAGCTGCCCGGCTATCCCGAGCCGCAGCCCGACTACCTGGTCATCCACCAGCAGGACCTCCAGGCCGTGGTGAACGCGCTCTGGCTCGGCGGCGCCCAGGGCATCAAGGTCATGGACCAGCGGCTCATCTCCACCAGCGCCGTGCGCTGCGTCGGCAACACCCTGATCCTCCAGGGCCGGGTCTACTCACCGCCGTACAAGATCCAGGCGGTCGGGGATCCCGGGAAGCTCAAGAAGGCGCTCGCGGACTCCAAGGCGATCCAGAACTACATGGTCTACGTCAATGTCTACGGCCTCGGCTGGAACGTCGCCGACGACGGGGCGGTGACTCTTCCCGGCTACTCGGGCACAGTGGACCTGCAGTACGCCAAGCCAGTGCAGTAGCTCTCGGGAGCCGCCGGTGCGTCTCGTCCTCAGGACCGTCAGCGAGCTGTGCATCACCGTCGGCGCCCTGATCGTGCTGTTCGTGTGCTACGTGCTGTTCTGGACGGGTGTGAAGGCCGACCATGTGATGGACGACCAGATCGACACCCTGCAACGGCAGTGGACGGCCACCACCCCCACCCCCAAGGCGTCCGCGAGCCCGGCCGCCGTGACCTACCGGGACGGCCGGCCCTTCGCGGTGATGTACATCCCGCGGCTCGGCGCCTCCTGGCACAAGCCGGTGCTCCAGGGCACCGGGGTGGGCACCCTGAAGAAGGGTCTCGGCCACTACGCGGGCACCGCGCGGCTGGGCGGCAAGGGGAACTTCGCGGTGGCCGGGCACCGGCGCACGTACGGCGACCCGTTCAAGGACTTCCCGAAGCTGCGGCCGGGGGACGCGGTGGTGCTGACCGACGGGACGACCTGGTTCACGTATCGGATCGACAAAGGCCCCTACAAAACAGTGCCCACCGACGTTGAGGTGATCGATCCTGTGCCACGTAAGTCGGGGTATACGGCTCCGGGCCGCTATCTCACGCTGACCACGTGCGATCCGGAGTGGGGACACAGCCACCGGCTCATCGTCTGGGCCCATCTGGACTCCACACAGCCTGTGGACGAAGGAAGGCCCGCCGCCCTGCGCCGCTAGTCTGGTGCGGTACGGCGTGTGTGGAGTGCCGTGGTACGAGGGAAGGGACGGCATGTACGGCTGGATCTGGCGGCATCTGCCGGGGAACGCATGGGTGAAGGCGCTGATCTCACTCGTGCTCGCGCTTGCGGTGGTCTACGTCCTGTTCCAGTACGTCTTCCCGTGGGCCGAACCGCTGCTGCCCTTCAACGATGTGACGGTGGACAACCAGTGAGCGCGCGCATTCTCGTCGTCGACAACTACGACAGCTTCGTCTTCAACCTGGTCCAGTACCTCTACCAGCTGGGCGCCGAGTGCGAGGTGCTGCGCAACGACGAGGTCGCCACGGCGCACGCCCAGGACGGCTTCGACGGCGTGCTGCTCTCGCCGGGCCCGGGGACGCCCGAGGAGGCCGGCGTCTGCATCGAGATGGTCCGGCACTGCGCGGCGACCGGTGTGCCGGTCTTCGGCGTCTGCCTCGGCATGCAGTCGATGCAGGTGGCGTACGGCGGTGTCGTGGACCGCGCGCCCGAACTGCTGCACGGCAAGACCTCGCTGGTCGAGCACGAGGGCAGGGGCGTCTTCGCCGGACTGCCGACGCCGTTCACGGCCACCCGGTACCACTCCCTCGCCGCCGAGCCGGCGACCGTGCCCGCCGAGCTGGAGGTGACCGCGCGTACCCACGACGGGATCGTCATGGGCCTGCGGCACCGTGAACTCCCGGTCGAGGGCGTGCAGTTCCACCCCGAGTCGGTGCTGACCGAGCACGGCCACCGGATGCTGGCCAACTGGCTGGTGGAGTGCGGCGACCAGGGCGCGGTGGCGAGGTCGGCGGGGCTCGCCCCGGTGGTGGGCAGGGCCACGGCGTGACGGCCCTGCGCCCCGAGCGCGAGGACTTGTACGGCGACGCGTCGTACGAGTCCTACGGCGGCGATCCCGCGGGCGGTGACACGTACGCGGGGGCGCCGTACGTACCGCCGGTGGACGAGCCGTACGTACCGGCTGTCGACGAGCGGTACCTCCCGCCCATCGACGAGGAGACCGTGGCGCTGCGGATACCCGATCCGCCGCCGGATCCCATATCCGCTTCTGGGGCCTCTTCCGTCACATCCGCCACTGGATCCCCACAGGGCGGCCGCGCGGCCCGCAGAAAGGCCGCCAAGGGCCGTCATGGGCGTCATGGCGGTGGCGGCGCGGCCTCTGCCGAGGAGCAGGAGCCGCAGGAGTCGCCGGACGGCAGGCCGCTCTCCCGTGTCGAGGCCCGGCGGCAGGCGAAGGCCCGCAAGGCGAGCCCGGCCGTCGTCGCGAGCCGTGCGATCGGCGAGGTGTTCATCACCACCGGCGTGCTGATGCTGCTGTTCGTCTCCTACCAGCTGTGGTGGACCAACGTCCGGGCGCACGCGCAGGCGGACAAGGAGGCGAGCAGCCTCCAGGACGAGTGGGCCAGCGGCGAGGGAGCGCCCGGTGTCTTCGAGCCGGGCCAGGGCTTCGCCCTGCTGCACATCCCCAAGCTGGACGTGGTCGTGCCGATAGCCGAGGGCGTCAGCAACAAGAAGGTCCTCGACAAGGGCATGGTCGGCCACTACTCCGAGGGCGCGCTGAAGACCGCGATGCCCGACGCGAAGACCGGCAACTTCGCGCTCGCCGGCCACCGCAACACCCACGGCGAGCCCTTCCGCTACATCAACAAGCTCAGCCCCGGCGACCCGATCATCGTCGAGACGCAGGACGACTACTACGTCTACAAGATGACCTCGACGCTTCCGGTGACGTCGCCGAGCAACACCAGCGTGATCGACCCCGTCCCGAAGGGTTCCGGGTTCACCACGGCCGGCCGCTACATCACGCTCACCACCTGCACGCCGGAGTTCACCAGTAAGTACCGCTTGATCGTCTGGGGCAAGATGGTCGAGGAACGGCCGCGCAGCGAGGGCAAGCCGGAAGCGCTCGTCCAGTAAGGGCAGATGACCAGTGGCAGTCACCACCGACCAGCAGGACCGGACCGACGAGCGGCCTCGCCGTCGCCCCGGCCCCATCGCCATGGCGGTCAGTGTCTTCGGGGAACTCCTCATCACCGCCGGGCTGGTGCTCGGTCTGTTCGTCGTCTACTCCCTGTGGTGGACGAACGTCATCGCCGACCGTGAGGCGGACAAGCAGGCCGACAAGGTGCGCGAGAGCTGGACCGACCCGCGGCAGGACACCGGGCCTGGCGCGCTGGACACCAAGGGCGGGATCGGCTTCCTGCACGTGCCCGCGATGAGGAACGGCGAGGTCCTGGTCGAGAAGGGCACCTCGACGAAGATCCTCAACGACGGTGTCGCCGGCTACTACACGGACCCCGTCAAGGCGACGCTCCCCACCACGGGCAGGACCGGCAACTTCTCCCTCGCCGCGCACCGCGACGGCCACGGCGCGAAGTTCCACAACATCGACAAGCTCAAGAAGGGTGACCCGATCGTCTTCGAGACGAAGGACACCTGGTACGTCTACAAGGTCTACGCCGTCCTCGACGAGACCTCGAAGTACAACGTCAAGGTCCTCGGCCAGATCCCCAAGGAGTCCGGCAAGACCAAGGCGGGCCACTACATCACCCTGACGACCTGCACCCCGGTCTACACCTCGCGCTACCGGTACGTGGTCTGGGGCGAACTGGTCCGCACGGAGAAGGTGGACAGCGACCGGACCCTGCCGAAGGAACTGCGCTGACAGGCTGCTCGACACGGAAGAGCCCCGGCCCCCTTGGAACAGGGGACCGGGGCTCTTTCCACGGGGACGCTATCCGTCGTTGCCTCCGAAGAAGCCTCCGCCGTTGTTGCCGCCGTTGCCGTTGCCTGTACTGACCGTGGCGAGGGTGATCTGGGTGCTGCCCGGGTCGTTGACCTCGTTGCCCGCGCCCGGGTTCTGCTGGGCCACCAGGGCGTTGTCGCTCTGGTCGCTGTTGTTCGCGAACTGGATGTTCGTGAACCCGGCGTTGTTCAGGATCGTCCGGGCGTTGGCGACCGTCTGACCCACGACGTTCGGGACCTCGGTCTTGTCCTCGGCCTTGCCGATCTGGATGTTGACCGTCGAACCCTTGTCGGCCTTGGTGCCGGCCGACGGCGTGGTCGCGATGACCTTGCCGATCTGGTTCGTGTCCTGCGTCTCGACCTCGGTGCAGTTGCCGACGAGGTCGTTGTCCTCCATCTGCGCCTTGGCGTCGTCACAGGACTGGCCGGTGACGTCCGGGACGGTGGCCTTCTCCTCCGCCTTGGCGATGACGAGGGTGATCGTGGAGCCCTTCTCGATCTCCTTGCCACCGATGGGGTCCTGGTCCAGGACGGTGCCCGGGTCGTCCGAGGAGGACTCACGGGTCTTGGTCTTGACCTGGAACTGGTAGTCGTCGCCCTCCAGCTTGGAGGTCGCCTCGTCCTCGGTGAGGCCGATGACGCTCGGGACGGTGACCTTCGGGGCGCCGGTGGAGATCACCAGGTTGACCGTGGTGTCCTTGGCGACGCTGGTGCCCGCGGCCGGGTCCTGCGTGCAGACCTTGCCCGAACTCTGGTCCTCGCAGGCCTTCTTGTCGACCGTGCCGACCTTGAGCCCGATGTTGCCCAGCTGTTTCGTCGCGTCCGCCTGGCTCTGACCGGCCAGTGCGGGCACCGAGACCTTGTCGTTGGACGCGTCGTTCCCGCTGAAGATCCACTTGCCGATCAGGATCGCGCCGATCAGCACCAGCGCGCCCGCCACCACCAGCAGGATCGTCGAGGTGTTCGACTTCTTCTGGCGGCGCCGGTCGGGGCGGTCGTCGTAGCCGTAGCCGCCGTCGTCCGGGTTCATCGGCGGCAGCATCGTGGTGGCGCCGCCGTCGGCCGAGCGCATGGCGGTGGTCGCCTGGTCGTCGCCGTAGCCGCCGTAACCGACCGAGCCCATCGCCGCCGTGGCCGCGACCGGCTGGCCGTCGAGACAGGCCTCGATGTCCATGCGCATCTCGTCGGCCGACTGGTAGCGGTAGTTCGGGTCCTTGACCAGGGCCCGAAGGACGATGGCGTCCATCTCGGGCGTGATCTCGGGGTCGAAGACCGACGGGGGCTGCGGCTCCTCGCGCACGTGCTGGTACGCGACCGCGACCGGGGAGTCGCCCACGAAGGGCGGACGCACCGTCAGCAGCTCGTAGAGGAGACAGCCGGTCGAGTAGAGGTCGGACCGGGCGTCGACCTGCTCGCCCTTGGCCTGCTCCGGGGAGAGGTACTGGGCGGTGCCGATGACCGCGGAGGTCTGCGTCATCGTCATGCCGGAGTCGCCCATCGCACGGGCGATGCCGAAGTCCATGACCTTGACCTGGCCGTTGCGCGTCAGCATGACGTTCGCGGGCTTGATGTCGCGGTGGACGATGCCGTTGCGGTGGGAGTACTCCAGGGCCTGGAGGATCCCGATGGTCATCTCCAGGGTGCGCTCCGGCAGCAGCTTGCGGCCGGAGTGCAGCAGCTCACGCAGGGTGGAGCCGTCGACGTACTCCATGACGATGTACGGGATCGAGACCCCGTCGATGTAGTCCTCGCCCGTGTCGTAGACCGCCACGATCGCGGGATGGTTGAGCGAGGCGGCCGACTGGGCCTCCCGGCGGAACCGGGCCTGGAAGGACGGGTCGCGCGCGAGGTCCACGCGCAGCGTCTTCACCGCCACGGTGCGGCCGAGGCGGGTGTCATGGGCGAGGTAGACCTCCGCCATGCCACCACGGCCGAGCACCTGGCCCAGCTCGTACCGGCCGCCGAGGCGACGCGGCTCTTCCATAGCTTCCTACCAGCCCTCTCCGTCGGTCCCGACCGGCACGAGTGTGCGGTCGGAGGCTGCCGTCCGGGCCTACCGTACCCGGCTAGCTTTGTGTGACCTGGCCAAGTGCGTCAGCCGATACAGGACCGGTATCGCAACGTGCACCGATGTGAAGGCGACGTGAGCGGGGTCACTTCTTGGAGTCGATGACCGCCTCCATCACGCTCTTGGCGATGGGCGCCGCGAGTCCGCTGCCGGAGATCTCCGCACGCTCGGCGTTGTCGTCCTGGACGACCACGGCCACGGCGACCGGAGTGCTGTCGCCGACCTTGGCGTACGAGATGAACCAGGCGTAGGGGTTCTTGCTGTTGTTCTCGCCGTGCTGGGCGGTACCGGTCTTGCCGCCCACGGTGACGCCCTGGATCTGCGCCGTGGTGCCGGTGCCCTTCTGGACGACCGTCTGCATCATCGACTGCAGGATCTGGGCGTTCTCCGGCGTCAGGGGCTGGCTCATCTTCTCCGGCTCGGTCTTCTCGAGGGTGTCGAGGTTCGGGGCCTGGAGGGAGTCGACCATGTACGGCTTCATCAGGGTGCCGTTGTTGGCGACGGCCGAGGCGACCATGGCCATCTGGAGCGGGGTCGCGGCGGTGTTGAACTGGCCGATGGAGGAGAGCGCGGTCTGCGACTTGTTCATGTCGCTGGAGAAGACCGGGGCGCTGGTGCGCACCGGGATGAACTGCTCCTCGTCGAAGCCGAACTTCTTGGCCTCCTCCAGCATCTTCTCGTTGCCCAGGTCGGCACCGATCTTGCCGAAGACGGTGTTGCAGGAGACCTGGAGCGCGAGGCGCATGGTGGCGTTCTTGCAGGGGAGGTTGCCCTCGTTCGGCAGCGGGGTCGTGGTGCCCGGCATGATCCACGGCAGCGGGGTGTCGGTGGCCTCGTCGGCCGACTTGTACAGCCCGTTCTCCAGCGCGGCGGCCGCGGTGACGACCTTGAAGGTGGAGCCGGGCGGGTAGACCTCGCGCAGCGCCCGGTTGAGCATCGGGTCGTCGGGGTTGTTCTTCTTGTCGAGCTTCTTCCAGGCCGCCGCGTCGGAGTCGCTGCCGCCCGCGATCGTGGAGGGGTCGTACGACGGGTAGGAGGCGGCCGTCAGGATCTTGCCGGTGGACGGCTCGATGGCGACGACGGCACCCTTGCCGCCCCGCTTCTTCAGCCCCTCGTAGGCGGCCTTCTGCGCGGCGGCGTTGAGGGTGGTGACGACGTTGCCGCCCTCCTTGGCCTTGCCGGTGAGCATGTCCAGGGTGTTGCGGAAGAAGAGCCGGTCGTCGTTGCCGGTGAGGATGCCGTCCTCGACGGACTCCAGCTGGGTGGCGCCGAAGGACTGCGAGACGAAGCCGGTGACCGGCGCCCACATCGCGCCGTCCTTGTAGGTGCGCTTGTACTTGAAGTCGCCCGAGGTGGTCTCCGCGTGCCCGGTGATGGCCTTGCCGTCGACGATGATGTCGCCGCGCGGGGTGGCGTAGCGCTCGATGAGGACCCGGCGGTTGTCCTCGTCCTCCCGCAGGGCGTCGGCCTTGACGTACTGGAGCCAGTTGTCGCGGATGAGCAGGGCGAGGACCAGCAGGCCGCAGAAGATCGCGATCCGGCGCAGGGGCTTGTTCATGACGGGCGGACCACCTGGGTCATCTCGGCGTCGGGGTTCGGGGCGGGGGCGGGCGCCGGACGGCGTGCGGTGTCGCTGATTCTGATGAGGATGCCGATCAGGGCCCAGTTGGCGATGACGGAGGAGCCGCCGTACGCCAGGAAGGGCATGGTCATACCGGTCAGCGGGATGAGGCCCATCACACCGCCGGCGACCACGAAGACCTGCAGCGCGAAGGCGCCGGACAGGCCGATGGCGAGCAGCTTGCCGAACGGGTCGCGGGCGGCGAGGGCGGTGCGCACGCCGCGCTCCACGATCAGGCCGTAGATCAGCAGGATCGCCATGATGCCGGCCAGGCCCAGCTCCTCGCCGAAGGTGGCGAGGATGAAGTCGGAGTTGGCGGCGAACCGGATCAGCTCGGAGTGGCCCTGGCCCCAGCCGGTGCCGAGGGTGCCGCCGGAGCCGAACGCCCACAGGGCCTGCATGGCCTGCTCGGAGTGGACGATGCCGTCGTTGCTGCCGTTGCGGCTGAGCAGGTACTCGTGCATCGGGTCGAGCCAGGCCTGGACACGGGTCTGGACGTGCGGCTCGAAGCTGGCCACGCCGACCGCGCCGGCCGCGGACATCAGCAGACCGAAGACGATCCAGCTGGTCCGCTCGGTGGCGACGTACAGCATGATGACGAACATTCCGAAGAACAGCAGCGAGGTACCGAGGTCGGTCTCGAACACCAGGATGAGGATCGAGATCATCCAGACGACGATGATCGGGCCGAGGTCGCGGCCGCGCGGCAGGTACAGGCCCATGAAGCGGCGGCTGGCGAGCGCGAGCGCGTCCCGCTTGACCATCAGGTAGCCCGCGAAGAAGACCGCGAGGACGATCTTGGCGAACTCACCGGGCTGGATGGTGAAGCTGCCGACCTGGATCCAGATCTTCGCGCCGTACGTGATGTCCGCGCCGAGGCCCGGGACGAGCGGGAGGAGCAGCAGGACCAGCGCGCCGACCATGGAGATGTAGGTGTAGCGCTGCAGGACCCGGTGGTCCTTGAGGAAGATCAGGACGACGGCGAACAGGGCGATGCCCATCGCCGTGTAGATCAGCTGGTTGGTGGCCTTGCCGCCGGCGACGTGGATCTGCTGGAGCAGCTTGGACTGGTCGAGGCGCCAGATCGCGACGAGCCCGAGGCCGTTGAGCAGCGTGGCCAGCGGCAGCAGCAGCGGGTCCGCGTACGGCGCGAACTTGCGTACGACGAGATGGGCGACGCCGGCCAGCAGACCGAGGCCCAGTCCGTAGCTCAGCAGCCCGGACGGCACCTGGTCGTGCATGGCGAGGCCCACGTTGGCGTAGGCGAAGACCGGGATGGCGACGGCGAACACCAGGAGCGCCAGCTCGGTGTTGCGGCGGCTCGGGGCGCCGATCGCGCCGATCGTGGACGTGTGGTGCGTCGACGTGTTGGTTGTACTGCTCATCGTGTGACAGGGCCTCTCACGGCTTGCTCACTGCGTACCGCACTGCGAGACGACCTTCTGCTCTTCCTCCGAGAGAGTGGGGCCGGCGCTGGGCTTGGCGGTCGAGGTGGCGGAAGCGTTCGGGGACGGGGAGGACGAGTCGGTCGGGGTCGGTGTCGCCTTGGACGTACGGGAGGTGCTGCTGGTTCCCGTGGTGCCGCCGGCCTCGCCCTGGCCCGTCTTCGAGTTGTTCTGGGCCTCGGTCGCCTCCGCCTGGGCTTCCTTCTTGCACGCGGAGGCCTGCACGGCCAGCTCGCCGATCTTCTTCTCGGCGCCCTTGAGGTCGCCCTCGGCGATGGTGCCCTCGACCGACTTCTGCACGTACGGCGGGAGGTACTTGAGTTCGATCTCGGGGTGGTCCTTGGACACCTTCGACAGGGACACCCAGGCCAGGTCCTGGCTGATGCCCCGGTACAGGGCGACGTGCTCGCCGTTGACGCCGACGTAGTACTGCGTCTGCGTCCAGCGCCAGCCGCCGTACAGGCCACCGCCGATGACGGCGAGGGCGAGCACCGTGTAGAAGGATCTCTTGAGCCAACGGCGGCTGCCGCGCGGCTTCACGAAGTCGTCGTCGGTGTAGTCGCCGAAGCCGCCCGTGGGGACATAGCCGGTGGTGTCGCCGGAGCCGGACGGGCCGTACTCGCCGCCGCCCTGTCCGGGCACCTGGCGGCCGAGGCCGGAGGCGCGCCCGGCCGGGGTCTGCATGATGCCGTTGTCGTGCGGCTGGAGCTGGTTCTCGGCGACCGCGCCGACCACGACGGGCTGGTCGCTCAGCTGGCCCGCGAGGGTGTCGCCGGTGTCCAGGTCGAGGACGTCGGCCACGATGACCGTGATGTTGTCGGGGCCGCCGCCGCGCAGCGCGAGCTGGATCAGCTCCTGCACGGTCTCCTGCGGGCCCTGGTAGCTGGCGAGGGTGTCCTCCAGCGTCTGGTGGGACACGACACCCGAGAGGCCGTCGGAGCAGATCAGATAGCGGTCGCCCGCGCGGACCTCACGGATCGACAGGTCGGGCTCGACATGCTCACCGCTGCCCAACGCCCGCATCAGCAGGGAGCGTTGGGGGTGGGTGGTGGCCTCTTCCTCGGTGATGCGGCCCTCGTCGACCAGGCGCTGCACCCAGGTGTGGTCCTGGGTGATCTGGGTCAGGACACCGTCCCGGAGCAGGTAGGCGCGCGAGTCGCCGACATGCACCAGACCGAGGCGCTGACCCGTCCACAGCAGGGCGGTCAGGGTGGTCCCCATGCCTTCGAGCTGGGGGTCCTCCTCGACCAGCGACCGCAGCTGGTCGTTGGCGCGCTGTACGGCGGTGCCGAGCGAGGTCAGGACGTCCGAGCCGGGCACGTCGTCGTCGAGGGCGACGATGGTGGAGATGGCCTCGGAGGAGGCGACCTCACCGGCGGCGGCGCCGCCCATGCCGTCGGCGATCGCGAGCAGACGCGGGCCGGCGTATCCGGAGTCCTCGTTGCCCTCGCGGATCATGCCTTTGTGCGATCCGGCGGCGAAGCGCAGTGACAGACTCATGCGCACCTCGCCCGTCGGCTCCGGATACATCCGCACGGTGCCCACCCTCCGGTCGGGAGCGCGCGGGGGCCGTCGGCCGTTGCGTGCTCGCTCCGCTCGCGCCTATTCATGATGTAGCACTACTTCCGCAGCTCGATGACGGTCTTGCCGATACGGATCGGCGCGCCCAGCGGAATCGGTGTGGGGGTCGTCAGCCGCGTCCGGTCGAGGTACGTGCCGTTGGTGGAGCCCAGGTCCTCGACGATCCAGTTGCCGTCGCGGTCCGGGTAGATCCTGGCATGCCGACTGGAGGCGTAGTCGTCGTCCAGCACGATCGTGCTGTCGTGCGCGCGGCCGAGCGAGATGGTCTGGCCCTGCAGCGCGACGGTGGTGCCGGTCAGGGTGCCCTCGGAGACGACCAGCTTGGTGGGGGCGTTACGGCGCTGGCGGCCGCCGGCGGCCGGCTGCTGGCGCTGCTGCGGGGGCGCCTGCCGCTGAGCCTGCTGGGCCCGGCCGGCCTCCCGGCGCGAGCCGCGCTGGGTGACGCGCGTACCGAACAGGTCGCTGCGGATGACCTGCACGGCCACGATCACGAACAGCCACAGTACGGCCAGGAAACCCAGCCGCATGACCGTGAGGGTCAGCTCTGACATTGCCCCCGCTTCACCCTTCGGCTTGCCGGTAAATGATGGTGGTGCTGCCCACGACGATCCGCGAGCCGTCGCGGAGCGTAGCGCGGGTGGTGTGCTGCCCGTCCACCACGATGCCGTTGGTGGACCCGAGATCCTGGATCGTCGAGGGCGTTCCGGTCCGGATCTCACAGTGCCGGCGCGAGACGCCGGGGTCGTCGATCCGCACGTCGGCCTCGGTGCTGCGGCCCAGCACGAGCGTCGCGCGGGAGATCTGATGGCGGGTGCCGTTGATCTCGATCCAGTGGCGGGTGCGGGAGCCGGGCGCGGGCGCGCCGACCGGTCCGCCGGAGCGCTGGCCCCGGTCCTGCTGCGGTTGGCCGTAGCCGGCAGCGCCGCGGCCGCCGGGGGGCGGTGCGGCCGGCATCGGCGGGGCGCCCGCGGGGGCGGCGGACGGCGGGTAGCCGTAGCCGCCGGGGGCACCGACGGCGCCGGAACCGGGACGTCCGGCCGGCGGTGCCGAGCCGGGGGCCTGCTGGTCGGTGGAGCCGGCGAGGGTCCGACTGCGTACCCGGTACAGACCCGTGTCCAGGTCGTCCGCCTTCTCCAGGTTGACCTTGATCGGGCCCAGGAAGGCGTAGCGCTGCTGCTTGGCGTAGTCGCGGACCATGCCGGCGAGCTCGTCGCCGAGCTGGCCCGAGTAGGGGCTGAGCCGCTCGAAGTCGGGTGTGCTCAGCTCCACGATGAAGTCATTGGGTACGACCGTGCGGTCGCGGTTCCAGATGGTCGCGTTGTTGTCGCACTCCCGCTGGAGCGCTCCCGCGATCTCCACGGGCTGGACCTCGGACTTGAACACCTTGGCGAAGGTGCCGTTGACCAGACCTTCGAGGCGCTGCTCGAACTTCTTCAGGACTCCCATGGGGCACCTCCTCCGTCCTTGCCGTCCTGGCCACTGCTTACCTGGTACTGCTTACTGATCGTATCCACGCGCCGGTGAATCGGCTGGTTCCCCCTGTCGGCCCGGTCGACGGGTTTCGAACCCCGTGCTCGAACTCCTCTGTCAAGGATCGTAGAGGCGGCCGCAGACCAGTGTCCCGCACCTGACTGTGGACCCTGCCCGGCTCCGGGGGAGACGGGCGGTACCGGTACGAGGTTGATACGTGAACCGGTCCTTCTTGATACGTGGCCCGCGGCGACGTGGTTTACCCCGCCCGACCCGAACCCGCTGGTGGTCGGCTGCCCCCGGATATCGGATGTGAACCCACCCCTGCCAGCGTGCTAATGTTCTGGGTGTCGGAAGGCGCCGACCCCAAGGGGCAGAAGGCCGGAAGACACACCCAATGCGCGGGTGGCGGAATAGGCAGACGCGCTGGATTCAGGTTCCAGTGCCCGCAAGGGCGTGGGGGTTCAACTCCCCCCTCGCGCACAGCGAACGGGCCCCGGCGGTGACGGAAGTCACC
>NZ_JBEYVC010000191.1:0-20222 GCF_040643855.1 Streptomyces sp. NPDC047072
AGATCCGCGGTCTGCTCGGCACCCTGCTGCGGCCCGAGCGGATCATCGCCGGGCGCCGCAAACGCGGGGCGTCGGTCGTCGACAAGACCGAGCTCAGGGCGCTGTTCCCGCCGCCCGGCGCGACCGTGCGGGCCACCGTGGAACAGGTCGCGGGCAATCTCTTCGGCGCCTCCGACACCGAGGCCACCGCGGCCGGCCGGCACGGCGGCGGCATCGAGTCCGGACCCGGCGGCGACGACGCCGACTTCCTGGAGATCGAGCAGTTCGCCCGCCTCAAGCGCGTCGCCCGCAACCCCGGCCCGATGCTCTTCCTGGTGCTGCTGCTCGTCTCCCTGGTCGCCTGCCGGGGCCTGCTCGGCGGCGGCGCGCTCGCGGGCGGGGCGCTGCTGCCCGCCCCGGCCGACGCGAGCGAGCTGTGGACGCGCTACCTCGACTCCTGGCACGCGGTGGGCGCGGGCGGCACCCCGTCCGCACCGCCCTACCTGGCGATCATCGCCGCGGTCTCCTCGCTCCTGTTCGGCTCGACCGGCCTCGCGATGACGCTCCTGCTGGTCTGCTCCGTGCCGCTGGCCGGCTTCACCGCCTACTTCGCCTCCCGCCCGCTCGTCGAGTCGCGTCTGCTGCGTGCGTGGGCGGCCGTCGTCTACGCCTTCCTGCCCGCCGCCACCGGCGCCCTCGCGGGCGGCCGCATCGGCACCGCGGTCCTCGCCGTCCTGCTGCCGCTCATCGCCCGTACGGGCATCGTCGCCAGCGGCCTCATGAACCCCGAGGACACCCGCGGCGGTTGGCGCGCCACCTGGGCGTACGCTCTGCTCCTGACGATCACCACCGCGTTCACGCCGATCATCTGGCCGATCGCGCTGGTCCTCGGCCTCGGCGTGCTGGCGCTGCGCCGCACCGACATCACCGCCTACGGCCTGCGCTTCCTGGCCCAGCTCGGCTCCCCCCTGCTGGTCCTCGCGCCCTGGTCGCTGACCCTGCTCCCGTTCGGCTTCTTCCGGCAGGCGGGCCTCGACTACGGCCCCTCGTCCGCGACCGCCCTCGACCTGCTCGGCGCGAGCCCCGGCGGCCCCGGCACGGTCGACGGCCTGATGCTCATCGGCATCGTGCTGGCCGCGCTCGCCGCCCTGCTGCGCTCCGAGCGGCAGTTCGGCATCTGGGCGGCCTGGGCGGTCGCCCTCCTGGGCCTCGTCTTCGCGGTCCTGTCCAACCAGTCGACCTGGGCGGGCCCGGCGACCCTCGTCTACAGCCTGGCCCTGCTGGCCGCCGCCGTCCTCGGCGCGGACGGGGCACGCGCGCGCGTGGCCGAGCAGAGCTTCGGCTGGCGCCAGCCGGTCGCCGCACTCATCGCCTTCGCCTCCGCCGCGGGCCCGCTGCTGGTCGCCGCGGGCTGGATGATCGGCGGCGCCGACGGACCGCTGGAGCGCCGCGACCCCGTCCAGGTGCCCGCGTTCGTCGCCGAGGAGAGCGGCACCCGCGACCAGGCCCGCACCCTCGTCCTCGACAGCGACTCCGCCGCCCGCGTCTCCTACATGCTGGTGCGCGGCTCCGGCGCCCGCCTGGGCGACGCCGAACTCGCCGGCGAGGACGGCGAGAACAGCACGCTCGACAAGGTCGTCGCCAACCTCGTCGCCGGCTCCGGCGCCGACCAGGCCGACGAACTCGGCGGCTTCGCCGTGCGCTACGTCCTCGTCCACAAGGGCGCCCCGCGCGAGGTCACGCGTGTGCTGGACGCCACGCCGGGCCTGTCCCGGCTCAGCCAGCAGGACGGCAGCGGCCTGTGGCGGGTCGACCAGGAGGTCGCCCGCGCGATGATCGTCGCCGCGAACGGCTCGGGCACCCCGACACCCGTGGCCGCCGGACCCGTCGACATCCACACCACCGTCCCCTCCGGCGCCGACGGCCGGATCCTGCGCCTGGCCGACACCGTCGCCGAGGGCTGGACGGCCACCCTCGACGGCAAGCCGCTCACCGCCACCACCGTCGACGGCTGGGCCCAGGGCTTCCAACTGCCGGCCTCCGGCGGGAAGCTGGACGTCACCTACGACGACCCCTTCACCCACACCCTGTGGACGTGGGCCCAGGGCTTCCTCGCCGTCGTCCTCGTCGTGATGGCCCTGCCCGGCCGCCGCCGCGACGTCGACGACGACCTCCCCGAGGAGCCCGGCATCCCGGCCCAGGCCGTGGCGGGCGAGGGCCGCCGCGCCCGCCGCCTGCGCGCCCAGGCCGAGTCCGAGGGGGCCGAGGACACCGGCGAGTTCGACGCCCCGGGCCCCGCGCCAGCGGAGCAGCCGGCCGCCGCCGTACCGCAGCAGCAGTCCTACGGCGAGTGGGACGCCCCGAGCTACGCCGACGCCGAGTACGGCACCTACGCCGGCGACCAGTACCAGGGCGCCGCCCAGCAGTACCAGGCGGGCGGCTACGACCAGCAGCCCTACCAGGCCGACCCCTACCAGGGCGGCCAGTACGACCCGTACGCCTACGGCGGCCAGGGCCAGGAGGCGTACGAGCAGGGGTACGGCGAGCAGTACCAGCAGGGTTACGACCAGACGTACCCCCACGGCTCCGGCAGCGAGCGCCCCGACGGGAGTCAGCAGTGAACCGCACCACCCTGTCCCTCCTCGTGGGCACCGCCGCGCTCGCCGCCGTCACCGGCTTCGCCACGCTCAACCCGCCGGACGCCTCCGGCGCGGGCACCGCCGAGGCGGCCGCCGAACTGCCCGTGGAGCGCACCAGCCTGCTGTGCCCGGTGCCGAGCACCTCCGACATCGCGGACACCGCGTACACCTCCTTCACGCCCGTCACCGAGGGCACCGGCAGCGACGGCAAGGCCGAACTCCAGCCCGCGGACGCGGAGTCGGCGGACGGCAAGACCAGCAAGAAGAAGGCCAAGGCGGTCCTCGAGCCGAAGGAGCCCGGCAAGCCGGCCACCGGTGACGCCTCCGGCGGCGACTCGCCCGCCCTCGTCGGCACCGCCGAGGGGAAGTTCGCGCCCGGCTGGACCGTGCAGGAGACCACCGAGGTCGCCGCGGGCGCGGGCCGCGGCCTGCAGGGCGTCAACTGCACCGCCCCCGACACGGAGTTCTGGTTCCCGGGCGCCAGCACGGCCGCCGACCGCACCGACTACGTACACCTGATCAATCCGGACGACTCCGCCGCCGTCGTCGACATCGAGCTCTACGGCAAGGACGGCGCCCTGGACTCCTCGCTGGGCGAGGGCATCACCGTCAAGCCGCACTCCAGCGACCCGATCCTGCTCTCCACGCTCACCGACCAGCGCGAGGAGAACCTCACCGTCCATGTGAACGTCCGCAGCGGGCGCGTGGGCGCGGCCGTGCAGGCCCTGGACGACAAGCTCGGCGGCGACTGGCTGGCCGCCTCCACCGACCCGTCCGGCAGCCTGGTGCTCCCCGGCATCCCCAAGGACGCCTCCGCGGTGCGCCTGGTCGCCTTCGCGCCCGGCGACGCCGACGCCGACCTGAAGGTCCAACTCTCCACCCCGACCGGCCTGATCACCCCGGCCGGCAACGAGACGCTGCATGTCAAAGGCGGTATGACGACCGCCGTCGACCTCGGCGGTCTCACGCGCGGGGAGGCCGGTTCGCTGGTCCTGACCCCGACCGACGGGTCCACGCCGGTGGTCGCCGCCCTGCGGGTCGTCCGCGGCAAGGACAACGGCCAGGAGTCGGCGTTCATCCCCGCGGTGCGGCCCATCGGCAAGCGCGCCACGGTCGCCGACAACAGCGCCAAGGGCAGCACGCTCTCCCTGACCGCCCTCACCCGCTCCGCCACCGTCAAGGTCACCGCGTCGGCGGGCAGCGGGGGCGGCGAGCCGGCCTCCAAGACCTTCACGATCAAGGCGGGCACCACCGAGAACGTCGCGTTCCCGACCCCGTCCGGCCTCAAGGGCACCTACGCCCTGACGGTCGAGCAGGTCTCGGGCGGCCCGGTCTACGGCGCCCGCACCCTGGCGGCGACGGAGGACGGCGTGCAGGGCTTCACGATCCAGACCCTCCCCGACGACCGCGGCACGGTCGCGGTACCGGAGGCGGACCAGGACCTGTCGGTGCTGCAGAAGTGATCGGCACCGCAGAGGTGGGGGGAGCCCCGCTCAGTCCTCGCCGTCGCCGTAGCGGGGATCCACGGTCTCCGGGGTGAGCCCGAGCAGCTCGGCGACCTGCTCGACGACGACCTCGTGCACCAGCGCCGCCCGTTCGTCGCGCCCCTTGGTGCGGATCTCGACAGGCCGCCGGTAGACGACGACCCGTGCCGGCCGTCCCTCCCGCGAGGGAACCGTCCCGCCGAGCGGTACCGCCTCGTCGTTCCACACCTGCCCCGGTCCGTCCAGCCGGGGCACCTCAAGCACCAGGAAGTCGATGTCGGCGAGCTGCGGCCAGCGCCGCTCCAGGCGCTCCACGGAGTCCTGCACCAGGTCCGCGAACGCCTCGGCACGGCTCGCGGCGAGCGGCACCTGGGGCGGGGCGATCGGGCCGCGCATGCCACGGCCGTGCCGATCACGGCGGCGGGGCCCGGGGCCGGTGGCGCGGGGCGGTACGGGGTTGTCCATCACCGGTGAAGCGTAATCCTCGCCGCGATCCGATGCCCGACCCCACGCTGCGCCCCGGACGGTGTCCGAAACGACGTACGGCCACCTCGTACGGCATGTCGGCAGATGACCATTCCAGCCAAGGTTGGGCTCGATTGTGTATCTCTCCCCGACCGCCGATATCAAGTCAATTGACGTGGTTCGCACCAAGTAATGACCGGTTGCCACGGTGTTCGACTCCTCGAAAACGAGTGTCCGCGCAGGTCATCGCGGTGTGTCGGGTGAGGTGTGTGGGGCGTTTCACAGCATGACACGGTGGGGTGACCTGGGGAAGAGTCGTCGCGGCCCGCTCAAGAGTGCGGTACCGTCCAACGTCGTGAGCCCTGTACGTCGCTGTTCGCGCACCGCTTGCGGCCGCCCCGCCGTCGCGACGCTGACGTACGTCTACGCCGACTCGACCGCGGTCCTCGGCCCGCTCGCCACCTACGCCGAACCCCACTGCTACGACCTGTGCGCCGAGCACTCCGAGCGCCTCACCGCCCCGCGCGGGTGGGAGGTCGTGCGGCTCCTCGACGGCTCGGCCCCTGCCCGGCCCAGTGGGGACGACCTGGAAGCGCTTGCCAACGCCGTGCGCGAGGCGGCCCGTCCGCAGGAGCGCGCCGCCGGGGCCGGTGGCGGTGCCCGCAGGGCCGACCCGATGGAGGTCGCGCGCCGCGGCCATCTGCGGGTGCTGCGTTCTCCCGACAACTGACCTCTCTGTTGTGCGCGTTCGGTGCGCGTTTCGCTCAGTGACGCACGCCCATTGACGCGGGGTTGGCGCGGACACGACCATTCCGTAAGCCGAAGTGAGAAATCGCTTTCCGCATGACGGAATCGGGGAGGCGCCCGTGTACGTCCAGGAACTCGAACCCGTCGCCGACTCACTGGGGCTCTCGGCCCTCGTCGCGGCCCTGCCGCTGGTGATCGTCCTCGTCCTGCTCGGCGGCGTCCGCATGAAGGCCCACCTGGCGGGCCTCACCGGCCTTCTGGCGGCCGCTCTGGTCGCCTGGCTCGCCTACGGCATGCCACTGGGCCAGACGGTCTCCAGCGCCGCCCAGGGGGCCGTCTTCGGCCTCTTCCCCATCCTGTGGATCGTCGTCAACGCCCTGTGGGTGTACCGGATGACCGTCCGCACCCGGCACTTCGACATCCTGCGCCGCTCCTTCGGACGGCTCTCCGACGACCCGCGCATCCAGGCCCTCGTCGTCGCCTTCTGCTTCGGCGCGCTCCTGGAGGCCCTCGCGGGCTTCGGCGCACCGGTCGCGATCTGCTCGGTCATGCTCGTCGCCCTCGGCTTCGACCCGGTGCGCGCGGCGGTCGTCGCCCTCGTCGCCAACACCGCCCCGGTAGCCTTCGGCGCGATGGGCACGCCGGTGGTGACACTCGCTCAGGTCACCGGGCTGCCGCTCGACGACGTGGCCTCCGTGGTGGGTCGTCAAACCCCCTTGCTGGCCCTCGTGGTGCCCCTGGTGCTGGTCTTCCTGGTCGACGGCCGACGCGGGCTGCGCGAGACCTGGGTGCCCGCGCTGGTCTGCGGAATCGCCTTCGCCGTCGCCCAGTTCGCCGCCTCCAACTACGTCTCCGCCCAACTCGCCGACATCGGCGCCGCCTTGGCCGGAGCGGGCGCCCTGGTCGCCGTACCGCACGCGCGCGTGCCGGCCGACGAGTCCGTCCGCGCCGCCGTGCTGACCGGCACGCGCAGCGAGGACCTCGACCTCGACGAGGACGACCCGCGCGGTGAAGTCCTGCGCGCCTACGCCCCGTACGCGCTGATCGTGGCGATCTTCTCGATCGCGCAGATCCCGGCCGTGAAGGACTGGCTGGCGAAGGCGACCCAGACGTACGACTGGCCGTTCCTGAACGTCGTGAACCCGGACGGCGATCCGGTCGGCGGCAACGTCTTCACCTGGCCGGTCGTCTCCACCGGCGGCACCCTGGTGCTGCTCGCGGGCGTCCTCGCGGCGATCGTCCTCGGCGTGCACGCGCGTGTGGCCGTTCGCGAATGGGGCGCGACCGTCCACGAGTTGAGGTTCGCGATCCTGACCGTGACGTCCGTCCTCGCGCTCGCGTACGTCATGAACCTCTCCGGACAGGCGGCGACCATAGGCCACTTCGTCGCCGCCGCGGGCGCCGGGCTCGCCTTTCTCTCGCCGGTCCTCGGCTGGTTCGGGGTGGCCGTCTCCGGCTCGGACACCTCGGCCAACGCGCTGTTCGGGGCGTTGCAGGTGACCGCCGCCCGGGAGTCGGGGCTCTCTCCGGAGCTGCTCGCCGCCGCCAACAGCTCGGGCGGGGTCCTCGGCAAGATGATCTCCCCGCAGAACCTCACCATCGCCTGCGCGGCCGTCGGACTCGCGGGCCGCGAGGGGGACCTGCTGCGCAAGGTGCTGCCCTGGAGCATCGGGCTGCTGCTGGTGATGTGCCTGATCGTGGTCGGACAGAGCTCGCCGGTGCTGGGGTGGATGCTGCCCTGAGGCCTGCGCCCGGGCTCCGGACGGTCTGAGGCACTTCGCCCGCGGTTCCCGGCCGGGCGTCCGCACAGGGCCCGCACAGCCCGCTGTCAGTGGCTACGGGTAGTTTGTGCCGACCGACATAACTTTCAGGAAGGTTGGCCGTGGCCGTTGATCTGTCCCAGCTCGTGAAGGCGTACGACGTGCGCGGAGTCGTCCCGGACCAGTGGGACGAGACGCTGGCCGAGCTCTTCGGCGCCGCCTTCGTGCAGGTGACCGAGGCGAGCGCGATCGTGGTGGGCCACGACATGCGGCCCTCCTCCCCGGGCCTGTCGCGGGCCTTCGCGCGCGGTGCCGCCGCCCGCGGGGTCGACGTCACCGAGATCGGCCTGTGCTCCACGGACCAGCTCTACTACGCCTCCGGTGCCCTGGACCTGCCGGGCGCGATGTTCACGGCCTCGCACAACCCCGCCCAGTACAACGGCATCAAGATGTGCCGCGCGGGTGCCGCCCCGGTCGGTCAGGACACCGGCCTCGCCGAGATCCGCGCCCTGGCCGAGCGGTGGAGCGAGACGGGCGCCCCGGAAGCGGCCGCCGTACCGGGCACGATCACCGCGCGGGACACGCTGAAGGACTACGCGGCCCACCTCCTCTCCCTCGTCGACCTGACCGCGATCCGCCCCCTGAAGGTCGTCGTCGACGCGGGCAACGGCATGGGCGGGCACACCGTCCCGACCGTCTTCGCGGGCCTGCCCCTGGACGTCGTCCCGATGTACTTCGAGCTGGACGGCACCTTCCCGAACCACGAGGCCAACCCCCTCGACCCGGCCAACATCGTCGACCTCCAGAAGCGGGTCCGCGAGGAGGGCGCCGACCTCGGCATCGCCTTCGACGGCGACGCCGACCGCTGCTTCGTCGTCGACGAGCACGGCGACCCGGTGCAGCCGTCCGCGATCACCGCCCTGGTGGCCTCCCGCGAGCTCGCCAGGAACGGCGGCAAGGGCACGATCATCCACAACCTGATCACCTCCTGGTCGGTCCCCGAGGTGGTGCGGGAGAACGGCGGTACACCGGTACGCACGCGCGTGGGCCACTCCTTCATCAAGGCCGAGATGGCGAAGGCCGGCGCGATCTTCGGCGGCGAGCACTCCGCGCACTACTACTTCAAGGACTTCTGGAACGCCGACACGGGCATGCTGGCCGCCCTCCACGTCCTCGCGGCCCTCGGCGGCCAGGACGGCCCCCTGTCGGCCCTCGTCGCCCAGTACGACCGCTACACCGCCTCCGGCGAGATCAACTCCACGGTCGCCGACCAGGCGGGCCGCGTCGCGGCCATCAGGGCGGCCTACGAGAGCCGGCAGGACGTACGGTTCGACGACCTCGACGGCCTCACCGTCACCGCCCCCGACTGGTGGTTCAACGTCCGCCCCTCCAACACGGAGCCGCTGCTGCGCCTGAACGCGGAAGCGAGGGACGAGGCGACGATGACCAAGGTGCGGGACGAAGTGCTGGGGATCATCAGAGGCTGACATCGAGGCCGGTGTCCCAGGGGCCCGGGGCTTTCCCCAGCCCCGGCACCCGGCCCCCACCGGCGGTAACCTGACCAGGCACATCCGCACAGACAGCCGTACCGCCCCCGAAGGGAACCCCCATGCCGCTCGAAGCCGGCCTCCTGGAGATCCTCGCCTGCCCGGCCTGCCACGCGCCCCTCAAGGAGCAGGACACCGAGCTGATCTGCACCGGCCAGGACTGCGGCCTCGCCTACCCGGTCCGCGACGGCATCCCCGTCCTGCTCGTCGACGAGGCCCGCCGCCCCGCGTAACCGCACCGGCCGCCGTACCCGGCCCGGCGCCCGCCCCTGGGCCGCCGTACCGGAAACGGCGCCCCCGCCGCCGTAGGAGACAAGGCCACGGCGGCCCCCCTGCCGTAAGAGCGACCACGACACAGCGACCCCCGGCGTCCCGGAGCCCGCGCACCCGACGACCCGGCGTAGCGACAACCCGGCGTCCCGGAGACCCGGCGATCGGAGGCTGCCGCCCCATGCTCGACGAATCGCTGCTCGACACCCCCGAGGCCCTCTCGGAGGCCGACCGCCGCGGTCTGCTGCGCGGCGCGGCCGAAGCCGGCGCCCGCGTCCGCACCGCGGCCCGGCACGCCGCCGAGGCCGGGGTGAACGACCTGAAGCCCGAGGGCCGCCCCCGCGCCGTCCTCATCGCGGGCCCCGGCGCCGCCGCCACCTCCGTCGCAGACCTCCTCGGCACGCTCGCCGGCGCCGGCAGCCCGGTCACCCGGCTCACCCCTGCCGGTGTCGCGCCCGCCGCCGGCGCCCTGCGCTGGGAGCTGCCGGGCTGGGCGGGCTCCGTCGACCTGCTCCTGATCGCCACCCCCGACGGCACCGAACCGGGCCTGTCCCTCCTCGCCGACCAGGCCTACCGACGCGGCTGCACGGTCGCCGCCGTCGCCCCGGCCGACACCCCGCTCAGCGCCGCGGTGGAGGGCGCCCACGGCCTCTTCGTGCCCATGGCGACCGCCCCGTACGAGCAGGACGCGCCCGTGGCCTCCGCCCCCGGTGTGCTGTGGGCGCTGCTCACCCCGCTCCTCGCGCTCCTGGACCGGACCGGCTTGCTCGCCGCCCCGCCGGACGCGCTGGAGAAGATCGCCGACCGCCTCGACCACATCGCCGAGCGCTGCGGCCCCGCCATCGCGACCTACAGCAACCCCGCCAAGACCCTGGCCGCCGAACTCGCCGACGCGCTCCCGGTGATCTGGACCGAGGGCACCTCGGCGGGCCCCGCGGGCCGTCGCTTCGCCGCCGCCCTGGCCGAGCTGGCGGGGCGACCCGCGCTGGTCTCCGAACTGCCCGAGGCGCTCGCCGCGCACAGCACCCTGCTGGCCGGACCGCTCGCCGCCAGCGCCGACCCCGACGACTTCTTCCGCGACCGCGTGGAGGAGCCGCCCGCGCTGCACGCGCGCGTAGTGCTTCTTCGGGACCGCCCGATCGGCGGTCTGAGCGCCGCCCCCGCCGCCCGTGACCTGGCCCTGAGCCACGACACGCCGATCAGCGAGCTGGAACCGGAGGCCGGCGGCGAGATCGAGACCCTCGCGGAACTGATCGCCGTCACCGATTTCGCCGCCGTCTACCTGGCGCTCGCCTCGGGGGCCTGACCTTGCCCGGGACGCCCTGACCACCCCGGACAGGGCGTCTTGATCGCCGTACGACAGAAAGAACCCGATGGACCGCCTCGACAACACCATCCGCCCCTACGCCTGGGGTTCCCCCACCGCCATCCCCGAACTCCTCGGTGTCGAACCGACCGGTGAACCGCAGGCGGAGATGTGGATGGGCGCCCACCCCGGCGCCCCCTCGCGCACCGGCCGGGGCACGCTCGTCGAGGTCATCGACGCGGACCCCGCGCGCGAGCTGGGCGAGGCGGCCGTCGCCAAGTTCGGCCCCCGGCTGCCCTTCCTGCTGAAGATCCTCGCCGCGGGCGCCCCGCTCTCCCTCCAGGTGCACCCGAATCTGGCCCAGGCGAAGGAGGGTTACGAGGACGAGGAGCGCCGGGGCATCCCCGTGGACGCGGGCCACCGCAACTACAAGGACGCCAACCACAAGCCCGAACTGATCTGCGCGCTCACCGAGTTCGACGGCCTCTGCGGCTTCCGTGAGCCCGCGCGCGCGGCCGAGCTGCTGGACGCGCTCGGCGTCGACTCCCTCAAGCCGTACGTCGACCTCCTGCACGCCCGCCCCGAGGAGGCGGCGCTGCGCGAGGTCCTGACGGCCGTACTGACCGCCGACCGCGAGGAGATGGCCCGTACGGTCACCGAGGCCGCGGCCGCCTGTGCCCGCCTCGGCGGCGACCACGCGCCCTACGCCGACATCGCCCACCACTACCCGGGCGACCCCGGCGTCATCGCCGCGATGCTCCTGAACCACGTCCGGCTCCAGCCCGGCGAGGCCCTGTTCCTCGGCGCCGGCATCCCGCACGCCTACCTGAACGGCCTCGGCGTCGAGATCATGGCCAACTCCGACAACGTCCTGCGCTGCGGCCTGACCCCCAAGCACGTCGACGTCCCCGAACTCCTGCGCATCGTCCGCTTCGAGGCCGCCGACCCGGGCGTGCTGCGCCCCGAGGCGTCCCCCGACGGCGAGGAGGTCTACGAGACCCCCATCGACGAGTTCCGGCTGTCCCGGTACGTCCTTCCCGAGGGCGCCGCCGTCCACGACCTCACCCGGGCCACCCCGCAGATCCTGCTCTGCACGGCAGGTTCCGTGCGGACCGGGGAACACGACCTGGGCCCCGGTCAGTCGGTCTTCGTCCCGGCGGGGGAGAAGGCCGAGGTGTCCGGCACGGGCACGGTCTTCCGGGCCACGGTCGTCGTGTGACCGGGTCTTGGTGATCGTATGACCGGGCCTGTGGACGGCTGAGACGCCCGCGCCGGGTGAGGCTGCAAGAATGGCCCACCGGCAAAGGACGGGCAAAGGCCTGGACGGCGTAGAGGCACTTGAAGCGAAGGGACAACGCGAGCAGATGAGCGCGTCAGGCGGAACCAAGGCGATCGTGGCGGCACTCGGCGCCAACCTCGCGATCGCGGCATCGAAGTTCGTGGCGTTCGCGTTCAGCGGCTCGTCCTCGATGCTCGCCGAGGGCGTGCACTCGCTCGCGGACTCCGGCAACCAGGCCCTGCTGCTCCTCGGCGGCAAGAAGGCCCAGCGCGAGGCCACCCCGCAGCACCCCTTCGGATACGGCCGCGAGCGCTACATCTACGCCTTCCTCGTCTCCATCGTCCTCTTCTCGGTCGGCGGCATGTTCGCCGTCTACGAGGGCTACGAGAAGATCAAGCACCCGCACGAGATCGAGCACTGGTACTGGCCGGTGGGCGTCCTCGTCTTCGCCATCATCGCCGAGGGCTTCTCCTTCCGGACCGCCATCAAGGAGTCCAACCCGCTGCGCGGCGACCTCTCCTGGAAGGAGTTCGTCCGCCGCGCCAAGGCACCCGAACTCCCGGTCGTCCTCCTGGAGGACTTCGGCGCCCTCGTCGGCCTGATCCTCGCCCTCGGCGGCGTCGGCCTGGCGCTGCTCACCGGCGACGGCGTCTGGGACGGCATCGGCACCCTCTGCATCGGCATCCTGCTCATCCTGATCGCGCTCGTCCTGGCCGCGGAGACCAAGTCGCTGCTGCTCGGCGAGGCCGCGGGCGCCGAGGAGACCAGGAAGATCGAGAAGGCGATCGTCGACGGCGCCACCGTCACCGGCATCATCCACATGCGCACGCTCCACCTCGGCCCCGAGGAGCTGCTCGTCGCCGCCAAGATCGCCGTCCAGCACGACGACACGGCGGGCGAGGTGGCCTCCGCCATCAACGCCGCCGAGGCGCGCATCCGCGAGGCCGTCCCGATCGCCCGCGTCATCTACCTCGAACCGGACATCTACAGCGAGCGGGAGGCCGCCAAGGGCGCGGACCGCGAGGCGACGCCCGGCGGCCCGGCCCAGCAGCCCGCTCCGGGGCACTGAGGGCCTGCGGCTGTACGACGACGGGGCCCACCGAGTGCTTTCGGCGGGCCCCGTCGGTGTGTGCCGTGGCGGTGCCGGGTGGGGGGTGTTACGGCGGTGCCGGGTGGGCGTGTGCCGCGGCGGTGCTGGGTGGACGTGTGCTGTGGCGATGCTGTGTGGGGTGTGCCTCGGCGGTGCTGTGTGGCCGTGTGCCGGAGGGGCTACTCGATCTCGCCCAGCACCGCGAGGACCGTGCTCTCGTCCGGCGCGGCGGTGAGCCGGTCCCGGAAACCGGGGTCCATCAGCTTCCGCGACAACAGCGCCAGGATCCGCAGGTGTTCGTCGCCCGCGGCGGCCTCCGGCACGGAGATCATGAAGACCAGCTTGGCCTTCGTGCCGTCCATCGAGCCCCAGTCGACGCCCTCCGCGGACCGCGCGAACCCGACCACGGGCGCGGTCACCGCATCCGTCTTGGCATGCGGAATCGCGATCTCCTCCCCGAGCCCGGTGGTCCCCTGCGCCTCCCGCCGCAACGCGGTCGCCACCAGTTCGTCCACGTCCGTCACCTTGCCGGTCCGGGCGAGGAGTTCGGCCATCTCCCGGATGGCGGCCTCCTTGTCACGGGAGGCCAGATCGACCTTGACGGTCCGCGCGGTGAGATAGCCGGAGAGGACCGCGCCGTTCGACACGGCGTCGGCGTGGGCAGCGGGGTGAGTGTGGGTGTCGACCACGACGTCCGGTTCCGTGCTGGCGCCAGGCCCGCTGCTCTTGGCGGTGTCCGTGTGCGGACCGGTGCCGACAGCTTGCGTGCTTGCCGTAGCGGTCGTCGTGGAAGCGCTCGCCGCCCCGACCTGCTGCCCCGCGCGGGCCCCTGCCCCACCGGCGCCCACTCCGACGAGTACCGGCTCGGGGCCGCCCGCCTCGACGTCGGCCGCCGGTGCGCCCCCGCGCCTCCGCTCGGTGATGTCGACTAGCGTGACCGTCGTCAGCGCCGTGGCCACCGTGCCGATCACCACCGCCACGAAGAACATCGGCACCCCGCTCACCGCGCCCAGCACCGCCACGATCGGCCCGCCGTGCGGCACCGCGTCCTCGACCCCGGCGACGCCCGCGACCGCACCGGCCACCGCGCCGCCGAGCATGTTGGCCGGAATGACCTGCGCCGGCCGCGCCGCCGCGAACGGGATCGCGCCCTCGGAGATGCCGAAGCAGCCCATGAAGAGCGCGGCGAGCCCGGTCTCCCGCTCCTGCTCGGTGTACAGCCGCTTCCGTATCAGCGTCGCCAGCCCCTGCCCCAGCGGCATGACCGGGATCGCGGCCGCGCACATCCCCATGACCGCCTGGTTGCCGGTCGCGATCAGCCCCGCGCCGAACAGGAACGCCGTCTTGTTGACCGGCCCGCCCATGTCGAACGCGATCATGAGCCCCAGAATCGCCCCCAGCAGGATCGCGCTCGTCCCGGTCATCCCGTTGAGCCAGCTGGTGAGGTGCTCGAACACCCAGGAGATCGGCTTCCCGATGACGTAGATGAAGAACAGCCCGAGCGCCGTGGTCGCCACGATCGGGATCACGATGATCGGCATGATCGGTTGCGCGAACTTCGGGACCTTGACCTTCTTGATCCACAGCACCAGATACCCGGCGAGGAACCCGGTCACGATCGCCCCGATGAACCCGGCCCCCGCCTTCGAGTCGTACAACGACCCGGTGTTCGCGATCCAGCCACCGATCATCCCGGGGACCAGGGCGGGGCGGTCTCCGATGGCGTAGGCGATGTATCCGGACAGGATCGGCACCATCAGCGTGAAGCCGATGACGCCGATGTTGTTGACGTCCATCCAGAAGGAGTCCTTCGGGATGACCAGACCCCCGGACGGGTCGGTGTGCCCGCCGAGCGAGAGCGAGATCGCGATCAGCAGCCCGCCGACCACCACGAACGGGATCATGTAACTGACCCCGTTCATCAGCGCCTTGTACGTGACGCTCCGCTCCTTGCCGCCGACGGCCGTGGGGGAGGCCGCACCGGGCTCGTGCACCGGCGCCGACCCGACCTGCTCGATCAGCCGCTCGGGGTGGTGGATGCCCTCGGCCACCCCGACCTTCAGCACCCGCTTGCCCACGAACCGGCTCAGGTCCACGTCCTTGTCCGCGGCGACGATGATCCCGTCCGCGGCGCTGACATCGTTGTCGTCGAGGACGTTCTCGGCCCCGATGGAACCCTGCGTCTCCACCTTCATGTCGATGCCGCGGCTCTCGGCGGCCTGCGCGAGCTTCTCCGCGGCCATGTACGTGTGGGCGATACCGGTCGGGCACGCGGTCACGGCGAGCAGCTTCAACCGCCGCTCGTCGCTGCCGCCGCCCGTGGGGGGAGGTCCGGCCGGACTGGTCACGTCGATCTCCTAACGCCTTTGTCACACGGGAACGCCGTCCCGGACGCCCCGCAAGATCGATCAGAGGTTCCGATCGCTGTGCATCCTCCACCACCTGCCCAGGCCGCCCAAGGACAAAAGCCCCTCGATGACCTGGACCGTTGCCGCCCGCCTGCCGGGCCCGGGAAACCGACCGCACCCCGGCGGTGTTCCCGACATCACGCTGTGATCGGCTTGATGTATTCGGAGACGGACTGGGGCGGCCCGGCCGACCGGTGTAGCTTGGGACGGAGCCAGACGTCGCTGCTGATGGCGGTCGGGCGGTCCCGACGCGGACCGACCGAGGGAGAGAGGGCCTCCGACGGACTGCGCTGCGCGCACCGGGCATGCCTGTGTCCTCTTCGGGCACCCCTGTGTCCGCCGCCGCGCAGACCAGCCGTAACCACCCTCGACCCAATCCCGAGGAGCAGCTCTCAATGACGACTGTCGACAACCGACAGGACTTCAAGGTCGCCGATCTCTCCCTGGCCGAGTTCGGCCGCAAGGAGATCACCCTCGCCGAGCACGAGATGCCCGGCCTGATGGCGATCCGCAAGGAGTTCGCCGCCACCCAGCCGCTGGCCGGCGCCCGGATCATGGGCTCGCTGCACATGACCGTGCAGACCGCGGTCCTGATCGAGACCCTGGTCGCCCTGGGCGCCGAGGTCCGCTGGGTGTCCTGCAACATCTTCTCCACCCAGGACCACGCCGCCGCCGCCGTCGCGGTCGGCCCGAACGGCACGGTGGACAATCCCCAGGGCATCCCGGTCTTCGCCTGGAAGGGCGAGACCCTGGAGGAGTACTGGTGGTGCACGGAGCAGGCGCTGACCTGGCCGAACACCCCCACCGGCGGCCCGAACATGATCCTCGACGACGGTGGTGACGCCACCCTCCTCGTCCACAAGGGCGTCGAGTACGAGAAGGCCGGCAAGGTCCCCTCCGTCGACACCGCCGAGAACGACGAGCACCGCGTCATCCTCGAACTCCTCAACCGCACCATCACCGACGGCTCCCAGAAGTGGACCCAGCTCGCCTCGGAGATCCGCGGTGTGACCGAGGAGACCACGACCGGCGTCCACCGCCTGTACGAGATGCAGCGCGACGGCCAGCTGCTCTTCCCGGCGATCAACGTGAACGACGCCGTGACGAAGTCGAAGTTCGACAACAAGTACGGCTGCCGCCACTCCCTGATCGACGGCATCAACCGCGCCACCGACGTCCTCATCGGCGGCAAGACCGCGGTCGTCTGCGGCTACGGCGACGTGGGCAAGGGCTGCGCGGAGTCCCTGCGCGGCCAGGGCGCCCGCGTGATCGTCACCGAGATCGACCCGATCTGCGCCCTGCAGGCGGCGATGGACGGCTACCAGGTCACGACCCTCGACGAGGTCATCGACAAGGCCGACATCTTCATCACCACGACCGGCAACAAGGACATCATCATGGCCTCGGACATGGCCAAGATGAAGCACCAGGCGATCGTCGGCAACATCGGCCACTTCGACAACGAGATCGACATGGCCGGCCTCGCCAAGATCCCCGGCATCGTCAAGGACGAGGTCAAGCCGCAGGTCCACACCTGGAAGTTCCCCGACGGCAAGGTCCTGATCGTCCTCTCCGAGGGCCGCCTGCTGAACCTGGGCAACGCGACCGGCCACCCGTCCTTCGTGATGTCCAACTCGTTCGCGGACCAGACGCTGGCCCAGATCGAGCTGTTCACCAAGCAGTCCGAGTACCCGATCGGCGTCTACACGCTGCCCAAGCACCTCGACGAGAAGGTCGCCCGCCTTCACCTCGACGCGCTCGGCGTGAAGCTGACCCAGCTGCGCCCCGAGCAGGCGGCGTACATCGGCGTCGAGGTCGACGGCCCGTACAAGCCGGACCACTACCGCTACTGAGCCGTCCGGCACAGCTGTCGTTCATGGCTCGGCAGTAGTTCCTCCGAGGCAGGCCCCCGCACCCCCGTGCCGGGGGCCTGCCCCTTTGGTCCATGCGGCCGCCCTCGCGGACGGAACAGCCCGTCCGCCCACCGCGGCCCGATCAGCCCGTCAAGACCCAGGACCCCGATGCCCCGCGGCCGTTATTCGCTCCACGATCCGCACGATCACACCCCCCTCGCCGAAGAACACTTCCAGTGCGCCCCCGGCCCGTCCGGCTGGCGCTACGTCTCCCAACTAACCACCCCCGCGGGCGATCACAGCGGCTCGGTCGACCTCACGCTCGACGAACTCGGCCGCCCCATCCGCCTCGAACTGCACGCCGCGAGCTGGCAGGTGCGCGGTGCCGCGCTCGACGGTGTCACCTGGGTCCGCACGGACCCCACCGGGACCCACGCCACGGAAGGCAATGTCCCCGCCCACGCCTTCACCGGCACGTCCCCCGCGTTCCTCGTCGCCACCACCCGTCTCCTGCGCCTCACCCCCTCCGCCTCCGCAACCCGCGTACGCCTCGTCGCCCTCACGGATCCCGTCCTCGCCCCGCGCACCGTGGACCAGTCCTGGACCTTGGTGAACAGAGAAGCACACGCCACTGACAACGGCCCTCTGACCGTGGAGGAATACCAGGTCACAGCCCTGGACACGGGGGAGCAGCACACCGTGCACATCGCCGGGGACGTGGTCCTCGCGGCACCGGGCATCGAGCTCGAGGACCTCGAATCCCCGCCGTCGACGTTCGCCTGAATCGCGGTTCGGCGGGGGACGCGGACCCACGGCAGCCGGTCCGGCCGCCGAGGCGGGGTCAGGCCGGCGGTACGAAGCCGGAAGAGGGGCGGCTCTCCGGGGGCACGGTGGGGCGGGCGCTCTCGCCGGCGTCCTCGGGCCGTGCACGCTCGACCGGCGCACCGGTGCCTCCCACGACCGGGGCGGCCTCGGCGCCGTAGGGGAGAGGCGGTTGCGGGAGAGGAGCAGGCGGGCTCGCCGGGTACCCGAAACCGCCGGGTCCGCCGACCGTGGGCGCCCCTCCTGCGCCCGGCGCAGCTCCGAACCCCGGGACCCCCGCGGCAGCGGGCGCGGACTCCGCCGTAGCGCCGCCGAACGACCGCCGGACCTCGCGCGCCTGCCGTTCCTGCACCACCGCCGCCAGATACGCGGCCGGCGGCACGTCCCGCGGAGCCGGAGCCCCCGTACGAGCCGCGAGATCGGCGGCGAGCCGCTCGGCCATGGCCCAGCCGACCTGCTGGTCCAGCTGATGCATACGGGTCAGGTACTGACGGATGGCGAGCCACAGCCCGTCGGGAACCGCCGACAGATCGAGCCCCGAGAACCGCCCGGCGAGCCAGGGCGGCGGCGGAGGCATGAACCCGGTCCGCGCGACGGGAATCCGCTCCCGTACGACCAGGGTCCCGGCGAACACGTCACCGAGCCGACGCCCACGCGCCGAGACGAGCGAGGCGATACAGGCGATCACCCCGAACGTCATCACGATCTCGACCATGCCCAGCGCACCCCGCACCAGCGCATGCCGGAACCGGATCGGCCCGCCGTCGTCCCTCACCACCCGCAGCCCGCACGCCAGCTTTCCGAGCGAGCGCCCATGGCTGAGCGTCTCGACGGCGATCGGCCCACCCACCAGCACAAGAAGGAACGCCGCGATCGAGATGGCCACCTGAGCCGCGTCATCGAGGGACGCCGAAGCGGCCACCAACGCGATGGTCACCGCGATGTACACCGCCATGGCCACGATCAGGTCGATCAGCACGGCCAAAGCCCTGCTGGGCAGCCTCGCAGGGCGCAGCTCAAGAGCCACCGCCTCGCCCGTCACCAGCTCACTCACGCCCGCCGTCCTTCCCCTGACCTGCCTCGCCGACCGCCAGTCTGCCAAGCTGAGGGCACATCGCGCCGCAGTACGACAAGCTGACACTCACTACGGACCGCCGAGGAGCAGGCAGACCGATGGACCTCGACGTCTTCGTCACCGCCCACCGAGCCGAGTGGGACCGCCTCGACGCCCTGCTCCGGCGCCAGCGCCGCCTCAACGGCGCCGAGACCGACGAACTCGTCGCCCTGTACCAACGGACCGCCACCCACCTGTCCCTGATCCAGTCCAGCGCGCCCGATCCCCAGCTGACCGGCCGGCTCAGCCAACTCGTGGCACGCGCGCGTAGCGCGGTCACAGGCACCCGCCGCGCCTCCTGGCGCGACGTCACCCGCTTCCTCGCGTACGGCTTCCCGGCCGCGGTCTACCGGTCACGCCGCTGGTGGGTGCCCACGGCGCTCATATCCACCGCCGTGGGCGCACTCCTGGGCTGGTGGATCGGCACCCACCCCGACGTGCAGTCGTCCATCGCGGCCCCCAGCGAGCTGCGCGAGCTCACCCGTCCCGGTGGCCAGTACGAGACGTACTACTCCAGCCATCCCGCGGCCTCCTTCGCCGCCCAGGTCTGGACGAACAACGCCCAGGCCGCCGCGATGTGCCTCGTCCTGGGGGTCTTCCTGGGGCTCCCGGTCCTCTGGATCCTCTTCCAGAACATGCTCAACCTCGGCGTCGGCTTCGGCCTGATGTCCTCGGCAGGCCGCCTCGACACCTTCCTGGGCTTGATCCTCCCGCACGGACTGCTCGAACTCACCGCGGTGTTCGTCGCCGCCGGCGCGGGCCTGCGCCTCGGCTGGTCGGTCATCGACCCCGGCCCACGCTCCCGGCGCACCGCCCTCGCCGAGGAGGGCCGAGCCGCCGTCGGCATGGCGATCGGCCTCGCCCTCGTCCTCTTCGTGTCCGGCGCCATCGAAGGCTTCGTCACCCCCTCGGGCCTGCCCACCTGGGCCCGCATCTCCATCGGCGTCGTGGCCGAGCTGGCCTTCCTCGCGTACGTCTTCGTCCTGGGCGGACGTGCGGCGCGTGCCGGCGACACGGGTGACGTGGAGGCGGCCGAACGCAGCGCCACCGTCCCGACCGCTGCCTGATGTGCGGGTGACCGTACTGGACTGCTAGTCTCTTCTTCGCCCCACGGGAGTCGTTGACACGGCTGGTGTGGGGAGGTAGATTCGAACAGTTGCCTGGAGCCGGGTCGATCCCGCTCGGCGACAGTGAGTGTCTGTCAGCTTCTTGAAGTCTCGATTTCGAAGAAGCACCCTCCCGATGAATCGGAAACCAACGGCCGGTCAGTCCGGCCCGAAACTTCTGATAATGTTGGGACCGCCGGAAAGGAAACCGCGAAACAAAAGCGGGAACCTGGAAAGCACCGAGGAAATCGGATCGGAAAAGGATCTGATAGAGTCGGAAACGCAAGACCGAAGGGAAACTGCCCGGAGGAAAGCCCGAGAGGGTGAGTACGAAGGAAGCGTCCGTTCCTTGA
>NZ_JBEYVC010000192.1:0-20013 GCF_040643855.1 Streptomyces sp. NPDC047072
CCCACCCCCGCCCCCCCCTGGGGGCGCCGCCGCTCCCCGCCCCCGCCCCTCTGTCATGTCGTCTACGGTGTTCAGCCCGCCAGGCAGGACGGGCCGAGCAGCACCTTCAGGTCACCGAAGAGCGCCGGGTCCGGCTTCACGCGGTGCCGGTCCAGCCGGAGGACCGTCGTCTTGCTCGGCCCCTGGAGGCGGATGCGGACCTCGCTCTCGCCCTTGTGGTGGCTGAGGATCTCTCCGAGCCTGCTGACCATCGGCGGGGTGACCTTGAGCGCCGGGATGGTGAGGATCACGGGGGCGTTGGTGCCCGCGTTGGACAGGTCCGGGACCTGGAGCTCCATCGCGACCAGCCGGGGCACGTCCTCGCGCTTGTCGAGGCGGCCCTTGACGAACACCACGGCGTCCTCGACGAGTTGCGTCGACACCAGCTGGTAGGTCGCAGGGAAGAACATGCACTCGATGGAACCGGCGAGGTCCTCGACGGTGGCGATCGCCCAAGCGTTGCCCTGCTTGGTCATCTTGCGCTGGAGGCCCGAGATGATGCCGCCGATGGTCACCACCGCGCCGTCCGCGTGCTCACCGCCGGTGAGCTGGGCGATGCCCGCGTCGGCCTTGTCGGAGAGCACGTGCTCCAGGCCGAAGAGCGGGTGGTCGGAGACGTAGAGGCCGAGCATCTCCCGCTCCTGGGCGAGCAGATACGTCTTCTCCCACTCCTCGGTCGTGAACTCCACGTCCAGTCCGAAGCCGGGCTCGCTGCTGTCCTCCTCGCCCATCCCGCCGAACAGGTCGAACTGCCCCTCGGCCTCCTTGCGCTTCACCGCGACCACGTTGTCGATCATGGTGTCGAAGTGCGCGGTGAGGCCCTTGCGGGTGTGCCCGAGGGAGTCGAAGGCGCCCGCCTTGATCAGCGACTCCGTGGTCCGCTTGTTGCAGGCGACCGCCTCGACCTTGTCGAGGTAGTCGGGGAAGGAGGCGTACTTCCCCTTGGCCTTGCGGCTGCGGATGATCGACTCCACCACGTTGGTGCCGACGTTGCGCACCGCCTCCAGGCCGAAGAGGATCACGTCGTCGCCCTGGGCGGCGAAGTTGTGCACCGACTCGTTGACGTCCGGCGGCAGCACCTTGATGCCCATGCGCCGGCACTCGTTGAGGTAGACGGCCGACTTGTCCTTGTCGTCCTTGACCGAGGTGAGCAGCCCGGCCATGTACTCGGCAGGGTGGTTCGCCTTGAGGTAGGCGGTCCAGTACGAGACCAGGCCGTACGCGGCGGAGTGCGCCTTGTTGAAGGCGTAGCCGGCGAACGGGACCAGTACGTCCCACAGAGCCTGGATGGCCTCGTCGCTGTAGCCGTTCTTCCGGGCGCCCTGCTGGAAGAGGACGAAGTTCTTGGCCAGCTCGTCGGGCTTCTTCTTGCCCATCACGCGGCGCAGGATGTCGGCCTCGCCGAGCGAGTACCCGGCGATGATCTGGGCGGCCTTCTGCACCTGCTCCTGGTAGACGATCAGGCCGTAGGTGACCGCGAGGACCTCTTCGAGGGGCTCCTCCAGCTCCTTGTGGATCGGGGTGATCTCCTGGAGCTTGTTCTTGCGCAGCGCGTAGTTGGTGTGCGAGTCCATGCCCATCGGGCCGGGACGGTAGAGCGCCGAGACGGCGGAGATGTCCTCGAAGTTGTCGGGCTTCATCAGGCGCAGCAGCGAGCGCATGGGGCCGCCGTCGAACTGGAAGACGCCCAGGGTCTCACCGCGCTGGAGGAGTTCGAAGGTCTTGGGGTCGTCGAGCGGCAGGGCCAGCAGGTCGAGGTCGATGCCCTTGTTGGACTTCACCATCTTGACGGCGTCGTCCATGATCGTGAGGTTGCGCAGGCCGAGGAAGTCCATCTTCAGCAGGCCGAGCGACTCGCACTGCGGGTAGTCCCACTGCGTGATGGTCACGCCGTCGGTGTGCCGCACCCAGATCGGGGCGTGGTCGACGATCGGCTCGCTGGACATGATCACGCCGGCCGCGTGCACACCCATCTGCCGGACCAGGCCCTCGACGCCCTTGGCGGTGTCGATGACCTTCTTGACGTCCGGTTCGTTCTCGTACATCGCCCGGATCTCGCCGGCCTCGCTGTAGCGCGGGTGCGAGGGGTCGGTGATGCCGTTGAGGTCGATGCCCTTGCCGAGGACGTCGGCGGGCATCGCCTTGGTGAGCCGGTCGCCCATCGCGTACGGGTAGCCCAGCACGCGCGCGGAGTCCTTGATCGCGTTCTTGGCCTTGATCTTGCCGTAGGTGCCGATCATGGCGACCTTGTCGGCGCCGTACTTCTCCGTCACGTACCGGATCACCTCGACGCGCCGGCGCTCGTCGAAGTCGATGTCGACATCGGGCATGGAGATGCGCTCGGGGTTGAGGAACCGCTCGAAGATCAGGCCGTGCGGGATGGGGTCGAGGTCGGTGATGCCCATGGCGTAGGCGACGATCGAGCCGGCCGCGGAGCCCCGGCCCGGGCCGACCGCGATGCCCTGGCTCTTGGCCCACATGATGAAGTCGGCGACCACCAGGAAGTAGCCCGGGAAGCCCATCGAGATGATGGTGTCCATCTCGTACTCGACCTGCTTCATACGGTCGTCCGGGATGCCGTCCGGGAAGCGGCGGTGCATACCGCGCATGGTCTCCTCGCGGAACCAGGTGACCTCGGTGTAGCCCTCGGGGATGTCGAACTTCGGCATGAGGTTCTTCGCCTCGAACATGCCGGTGGTGTCGACCATCTCGGCCACCAGGAGGGTGTTGGCGCAGCCCTCCTGCCAGGCGTCCGAGGAGTCGACGGCGTACATCTCGTCCGTGGACTTCAGGTAGTAGCCGGTGCCGTCGAACTTGAAGCGGTCCGGGTCGGAGAGGTTCTTGCCGGTCTGGATGCACAGCAGGGCGTCGTGGGCGGTCGCCTCGTGCGCGTACGTGTAGTGCGAGTCGTTGGTGACCAGCGGGGGGATGCCGAGCTTCTTGCCGATCTCCAGGAGGCCGTCGCGGACCCGGTGCTCGATCTCGATGCCGTGGTCCATCAGCTCCAGGAAGTAGCGGTCCTTGCCGAAGATGTCCTGGTAGTCGGCGGCCGCCTTCAGGGCCTCGTCGTACTGGCCGAGGCGCAGCCGGGTCTGGAGCTCGCCTGAGGGGCAGCCGGTGGAGGCCACGATCCCCTCGGACCACTGGGAGATCGTCTCCTTGTCCATCCGGGGCCACTTCTGCAGCCAGCCCTCGGCGTACGCGTCGGAGGAGAGCCGGAAGAGGTTGTGCAGGCCCGTCTTGTTCACGGCCCACATCGTCTTGTGGGTGTAACCACCCGAACCGGAGACGTCGTCCCGCTTCTGGTGCGGCTGGCCCCACTGGATCTTGCGCTTGTTGCGCCGGGACTCGGGGGCGACGTACGCCTCGATCCCGATGATCGGGGTGACCCCGGCCTTCTGGGCGGTGTGGAAGAAGTCGTAGGCGCCGTGGAGGTTGCCGTGGTCGGACATGGCGATATGGGTCATGCCCATCTCGTTGCACGCGTTGAACATGTCCTTGAGCCGCGCGGCACCGTCCAGCAGGGAGTACTGGGTGTGGACGTGCAGGTGCGTGAACGGCGGCTTTGACACGGCGTGGCCTCCATGGAAAACACTCGGCGACAGGCGGGCGGACAGTTCCGGGGACAGCGTCGAAGTCTATGCCTCGGCACTGACACTCAGGGGGTCGCCCCGCGTACCTTCACAACGAGGGCCGCGGGCACTTTCCCCCGGACCCGCCCGTTGGACCAGACGACAGAAACGCTGTCGTACGCATGCACCAGGAGGCACCCCGCGATGTCGGTACCGCAGCTCAATGACGAGCACCGCGGCGAGGAGATCCTCGCCGTCTTCGACACCGCCTTCGGCGAGCTCCTGGCCGCCGACCCGGCCGCGTTCCGCGTGAAGTTCCGCAAGATGGCGGCCTCCGCGTTCGCGTTCTACCGGGGCACGGCCTGCCTCTTC
This sequence comes from Streptomyces sp. NPDC047072, assembly GCF_040643855.1. Classification (NCBI taxonomy): domain Bacteria; kingdom Bacillati; phylum Actinomycetota; class Actinomycetes; order Kitasatosporales; family Streptomycetaceae; genus Streptomyces; species Streptomyces sp. NPDC047072. The sequence goes on from NZ_JBEYVC010000192.1 coordinate 3,984, forward strand.
TACCACGACCTGGACGCCGAAAAAAGGGGCGGCCCGTACCTGGACGAGCGCACCTCGCGCGTGTGGATCCACGGCGACCTGCACGCGGAGAACTTCGGCACGTACATGGACTCCAACGGCCGCCTGATCTTCAACGTCAACGACTTCGACGAGGCGTACGTCGGCCCCTTCACCTGGGACCTCAAGCGCTTCGCCGCCTCGATCGCCCTCATCGGGTACGCGAAGGCGCTCGCCGACGAGCAGATCACCGAGCTGGTGCAGGTGTACGCGGGCGCGTACCGCGAGCGGATCCACGCCCTGGCCACCGGCGCCAAGAGCGACGAGGTGCCGCCCTTCACCCTGGACACCGCCGAGGGCCCGCTCCTGGACGCGCTGCGCGACGCCCGCTCCCTGACCCGCTTCGGGCTCCTGGAGTCGATGACGGAGATCCGCGACTTCGAGCGCCGCTTCGCGGGCGGCGGCGGTTCCATCGAGTTGGACGCGGCGACCCGCTACAAGGTGCTCGCGGCCTTCGACGGCTATCTGGAGACCCTCCCGGAGACCTCCCTGGCCCGCCCGGACTCCTACCGCGTCAAGGACGTCGTGGGCCGCCGGGGCATCGGCATCGGCTCGGCCGGGCTGCCGTCGTACAACATCCTCCTGGAGGGCCACAGCGACGCCCTGGAGAACGACGTCGTGATCTACATCAAGCAGGCCCAGACCCCGGCCGTCTCCCGGCACATCACCGACCCGGCGATCCGCGACTACTTCCAGCACGAGGGCCACCGCACGGTGATCTCCCAGCGCGCCCTCCAGCAGCACGCCGACCCGTGGCTGGGCTGGACCGAGCTGGGCGGCGCGGGCCAGCTGGTCGCCGAGATCTCGCCGTACGCCGTGGATCTCGACTGGAGCGACATCGACGACCCGGAGGAGATCGCGGCGGTCGTCGCCGACCTCGGCCGGGCCACGGCCACCATGCACGCGGCGGCGGACGACACCTCGGGCGAGTCCCTGGTGCCGTTCTCCACGGAGCGGGCCATCGACGCCGCGATCGCGGCCGACGAGGAGGGCTTCGCGGGCGTCCTGGTCGACTTCGCGCACGACTACGGCACACGCGCGCGTACCGACCACCAGATCTTCGTGGACCTGTTCCGCAACGGCCGGATTCCCGGTCTGTGACCTCTGGATAACGACGGCCCGTTCACAGCCATCCTTTAGGGGTCTCTTACAGGCCCCCATGACACACTCTCCACGCTATGGACATATCCGGGACCCAGCTACGAGCGCTCCGCGCGGCGCTGTTCACGGCCCTCGTCGTGACGCTCAGCACCGCGTCGCACGTGCTGCTGTCCCGAGCCCCCCTGCCGTTGAACACGGTGGCGGCCGTCGCCGTCGCCGTGTTCGCCCTGGCCTTCGCGCTGGCCGGGCGTGAGCGCGGCTTCGGGCGGATCGCCGCCGTGCTGATCCCGCTGGAGCTGGCCGCCGACACCGTCTTCACCACCGGCCAGCACGTCTGCTACGGCGCCGCGGGCGGCCCGGTCGCGGGCCCGCTGCGCTCGGTCGGCTGGGACGTCTTCTGCGGCGACGGCACCAGCGTCGGCTCGCCGCTGGCCCGGGTGACGGGCACCGACACCGACCGGCTCGGCGGACTGCTCGCCCACGCCGACCCGCAGACCGCCTGGCTGCTGCTGGCCGCGCATGTCTGCGTCGGCCTCCTCGCGGCCGCCTGGCTGCGCCGCAGCGAGCGGGCCCTGGCCCAGCTGCTGCGGGCCGTGGCCACCACCACCTTCCGCCCGCTGCTGCTCGCGGTCGCCGCGATGACCGTACGTCCGACGCCGGGGGCGGCCCGTCCGCCGCGCACCCGTCGCCGTACGGCCGTCGCCTTCGACGAGATCCTCGTGCACTCCCTGGGACGGCGTGGACCGCCGTGCTCGGCCGCTTCCGCCTGAGCACTGCCGGTCCCACCCCACGTATCCCCGCACACGACGTGTGCGCGTCCCCTGATGGAGAACACCACCATGAGCAAGCGGAACAGCCAGGCCGCGAAGACCGCCGCCCGCGAGCGGCTGCGCCAGGAGCGCGAGCGCCAGGCCAAGCGCGACAAGGTCAAGCGGCAGGCGATCGTCATCGCCTCGATCGTCGGCGTGCTGGCGATAGCCGGCGGTATCAGCTACGCGGTCGTCCAGGGCAACAAGCCCAGCTACTGGGAAGAGGCCAAGAACGACAAGCTCGTCAAGCCGGCCAACACCACGGGCACCAATGGCACGACCGTCGTCATCGGCAAGAGCACCGCCAAGAAGACCCTCGTCATGTACGAGGACCCGCGCTGCCCGATCTGCGCCCAGTTCGAGCAGACCGTCGGCTCGACCGTCGACAAGGACGTCGAGGACGGCAAGTTCAAGATCCAGTACGTCGGCGCCAGCTTCCTCGACGGCAACCTCGGCGGCGAGGGCTCCAAGAACGGCCTGAGCGCGCTCGGCGCGGCGCTGAACGTCAGCGGCGAGGCCTTCCTGGAGTACAAGACCGCGATGTACTCGACGAAGTGGCACCCCGAGGAGTCCGACGACAAGTTCAAGGACGACGACTACCTCATCAAGATCGCGCAGACCGTCCCGGCGCTGAAGGACAACAAGACCTTCCAGAACGCCGTGAAGAACGGCACCTACGACAAGTGGGCGCTGGACATGTCCGCGAAGTTCGACAAGAGCGGCGTGACGGGCACCCCGACCCTGAAGATGGACGGCAAGACGCTCACCGGCTCCGACGGGCAGAACGCGCCGATGACGGTCGCCGACTTCACCACGGCGATCGACGCGGCCCTGAAGGCCTGACCTCAACAGGGCTTCTACAGCCTTAAGTCAAAGAGCGGGCGAACTTTCACGAGTTCGCCCACTCCCGTTCATACCGATCAGTAACCTGATCGGCCGTGACCAGTCGATACAGATCAGCCGAGAGCAACTCCCTGACTCCGCGCCGCCGTACGGTCGTCAAGGCCGCCGCGGCCACGGCGGTTCTGGCCGCCCCGCTCGCCGCCGCGCTGCCCGCGCGTGCCGCCGAGGCCCCCGCCTTCCTGCACGGCATCGCCTCCGGCGACCCGCTCCCGGACGGCGTCCTGCTGTGGACCCGGGTGACCCCGACCGCCGAGGCGACCCCCGGCTCCGGGCTCGGCCCGGACACCGAGGTCGCCTGGACCATAGCCACCGACAAGGCGTTCACGAACGTCGTCGCCAAGGGCTCCGTCACCGCGACCGCCGCCTCCGACCACACCGTCAAGGCGGACGTCCGCGGCCTCGCGCCCGCCACCGACTACTGGTTCCGCTTCTCCGCCGGCGGCACCGACTCCCCGGCGGCGCGCACCCGCACCGCGCCGGCGGCGGACGACGCCGTCACGAACCTCCGCTTCGGCGTGGTCTCCTGCGCCAACTGGGAGGCCGGCTACTTCTCGTCGTACCGCCATCTCGCGGCCCGCGGCGACCTGGATGCCTGGCTGCACCTGGGCGACTACATCTACGAGTACGGCACCGGCGAGTACGGCACCCGCGACACCGTCGTACGGCAGCACGCGCCGACCCACGAGATCCTCACCCTGGCCGACTACCGCACCCGGCACGGCAAGTACAAGACCGACCCGGACCTCCAGGCGCTGCACGCGGTGGCGCCGGTCGTCGCGATCTGGGACGACCACGAGTTCGCCAACGACGCCTGGTCCGGCGGCGCCGAGAACCACACCGAGGGCGCGGAGGGCACCTGGACGGCCCGTCAGGCGGCCGCCCGGCAGGCGTACTTCGAGTGGATGCCGGTGCGCCCGGCGATAGCCGGAACCACCTACCGGCGGCTCCGTTTCGGCAAGCTCGCCGACCTCTCCCTGCTCGACCTGCGCTCCTTCCGCTCCCAGCAGGTCGCCGTCGGCAACGGCTCGGTCGACGACCCGGACCGTACGATCACCGGGCGGGCCCAGCTCGACTGGCTGAAGGCCGGCCTGAAGTCGAGTGACACGACCTGGCGGCTGGTCGGCAACTCCGTGATGATCTCGCCGTTCGCGATCGGCTCGCTCTCCGCCGATCTGCTCAAGCCGCTCGCCGAGCTGCTCGGCCTGCCGAAGGAGGGCCTCGCCCTCAACCCCGACCAGTGGGACGGCTACACCGACGACCGGCGCGAACTACTGGCCCACCTGCGCTCGAACGCGATCCGCAACACCGTCTTCCTGACCGGCGACATCCACATGGCGTGGGCCAACGACGTGCCGGTGGACGCCGGCACCTATCCGCTGTCGGCCTCGGCCGCCACGGAGTTCGTCGTCACCTCGGTCACCTCCGACAACCTCGACGACCTCCTCAAGGTCCCCGAGGGCACGGTCACCGCGCTCGCCGCGCCGGTGATCCAGCTCGCCAACCGGCACGTCCACTGGGTCGACACCGACCGGCACGGCTACGGCGTGCTGGACATCACCGCCGACCGGGCGCAGATGGACTACTACGTCCTGTCCGACAAGACCAAGGCGAACGCGACCTCCTCCTGGGCGCGTTCGTACCGCACCCGGACCGGCACGCAGAAGGTCGAGCGGACGTACAGCCCCGTCTAAAGCTTTCTAGAGGGTTTCCAGGAAGCCGAGCGCCACCCGCCAGGTGGCCTCGGCGGCCTCCTCGTCGTAGTCCGGCAGGCCGGGGTCGGTGTAGAGGTGACCGGCCCCGGCGTACCGGTAGATCTCCACGTCGGCCCCGGTGCGGCCCATCTGGAGGTACCAGGCGCTCAGCCAGTCGTCGGTCTCGAAGGGGTCCGGCTCGGCGACGTGCAGCTGCACCGACAGCCCGTCCGTGCTCGCGCTCGCGGCGATGTCGGAGGTGCCGTGCAGGAGCAGCAGACCGCGGGCCCTCTCGTCGCCGAGGGCGAGGGTCTGCGCGATCGAGGCGCCGAGCGAGAAACCGGCGTAGACGAGTCCGCGCTCGGAGTAGGGCGCGGCGGCCAGGACGGCGCGCCTGAGCAGTTCGTCCTTGCCGAGGGACTCGTTGAAGGCCATGCCCTCCTCGACCGTCTCGAACGTGTTCCCCTCGAAGAGGTCCGGCGTCCACACCTCGTGCCCGGCGTCCCGCAGCCGGTCGGCGGCCTGCCGGACGGCGGGCCTGAGGCCGAAGGTCGAGTGGAAAAGCATGATGTTCATGAGGGCCATCGTGCCAGTACGGTCGTAGGCATGGAGAACGTACTGCGCCCCTTGATCGTCATCGGTGGGTCGGTCGTCCTCACGCTGGTGATCGGCTGGGCGACCGACCTGCTGCTGCGCAAAGCGGACCAACGGCACCGCGAGACCCCGCTCTGGGGACTGCTGCGCCGTGGCCGCATCCCCTATCAACTCGTGCTCTGCGCGGCCATGCTCAGGGGCTCCTACGACCAGGCACGGCTGTTGCAGCGGCACAGCGCCGGCATCGGCCAGACCCTGACGCTGGTCCTGATCGGGGCGACCGCCTGGCTGGTGATCCGGATCGCGGCCGCGATCGTGGAGACGACGTACACCCGCTACGCGCGCGCCCACCACGACGCCGCCCGGGTCCGCCGGGTGCGCACCCAGGTCACGCTGATCACGCGAGTGGTCGCGGCGGTCGTCGGCGTGGTCGCGGTGGCCGCGATGCTGCTCACCTTCCCGGCGATGCGCGCGGCCGGCGCCTCGCTGCTGGCCTCGGCCGGCATCCTCGGCATCGTCGCCGGTGTGGCCGCCCAGTCGACGCTGAGCAACATGTTCGCGGGCCTGCAGATCGCCTTCGGCGACATGGTGCGCATCGGCGACACGGTCGTGGTGGACGGCGAGTGGGGCACCGTCGAGGAGATCACCCTGACCTTCCTGACGGTCCGCACCTGGGACGAGCGCCGGATCACCATGCCGGTGTCGTACTTCACCTCGAAGCCGTTCGAGAACTGGTCCCGCGGCACCCCGCAGATGACCGGCATCGTCTACTTCCACGTCGACCACACGGCCCCCGTGGAGCTGATGCGCGAGCGGCTGCGGGACATCCTGCGCGAATGCCCCGCCTGGGACGGCCGCGACTACGGCCTCGCCGTCACCGACACCACCCCGAACACCATGCAGGTCCGCGCCCTGGTGACCGCCAAGGACGCCGACGACATCTGGACGGTACGGGTCACGGTCCGCGAACAGATGATCGACTGGCTGACGAACCACCACCCGTACGCGTTGCCGAGGGTGAACACGGCGGACGCGACATTGGCCCCGGGGTTCCGGCACCTGGACGGCAACGCCCGCGACGGCGACCGCCGAGCCCACGAACCCCCGCGAACGGGCCGCGGCTAGACGGTCCGTCGTGGCGCCGGTTGACTGCACCCACCCAGGGGCGCGGGGCTGTATCGATTTGCGGCTCCGCCGCGTGGGCGCGAGCAACCACGACGGACCCGCACCCGCCCACCGACCGGTCAACGCCCCCGCTCCGCCCCACCATTCACCTGCACGATCTGCGACGTCACATGCCCCGCCCCCGCAGACGCCAGCCAATGAATCGTCGCGGCAACATCCCCCGGCGTCCCCGCCCGCCCATTCAACGTGTCCCCGATGAGCCTCTCCCGCCGAGCGGGATCAATGGCCGCCCCGAAGAACTCCGTCTCCTCGATGTACCCCGGCGCCACCACATTCGAAGTGACCCCCCGAGGCCCCAACTCCCGCGCCAGATCATGCGCGTACGGATGCAACCCGGCCTTGGCCGCCCCGTACGCCCCGTTCCCGGACCCCCGGTACGCCGCGATGGAGCTGACGAACAACACCCGCCCACCCGGAGAGGCGAGCCGCGACTTCAGCCCCTCGGTCAACAAGACAGCCGTCAGCAGATTGAGCCGGAAGTTCAAGCCCCACGAATGCGCGACGGCCTCCAGCGGATCGTCCGTCGACACGGCCGGCTCCAACTGCCCGGTCCCACCCGCACTGTGGACCAACACATCCACGGTCCCGAACTCCCGCTCCACGAACGACACGACCCCGCGCACGGACGCGACATCGGAGAGATCCGCCGCATACGTCAGCGCCCCCGGCACCCCGGCCTTCTCCAACACCTCCGCGCGCCGCCCGAGCAGCAGCACCCGGTCCCCACCGGAGGCAAACACCCGCGCCGCCGCGAGCCCAATTCCCGTACCGCCACCGCTGATCACTACATTGCGAGCCATAACTGCACACTACAAGAGCCCTGTTGAACCACTCGTTCCACTCATCGCAGGCTACGAACGTCAAGATGCCGCAACACCCGGTCCACGATCTCGGGGTCGGCGCCCGGCTCACTGCGCGCCGCCAGCACCTCGTGCCGCGCCGCGCTCAGCATCTCGCCCTGGATCCGCCGCACCCGCTTGAGCCGCCGCCGGGCCTCGCGCCGCTCGTCGTCCCCCATCTCCGGGGAGATCCGCACACCGATCTCGAAGGCCCGCCGCAGCATCTGCTCCGACAGCTCCTCGGGGAGTTCCTCGACGGCCTCGATCTCCCGCAGCCTGCTGCGCGCCGCCTTGGCCGCCCGTACGGCCAGCGTCTTCTCGTACTCCTTCTCCCGCTCGGTGTCGGCCCGTACCCCCAGCCGTTTCACCAGCCACGGCAGGGTCAGCCCCTGCAGCACCAGGGTCGCCATGATCACGCCGAACGCGATGAAGACGATCTCGTCCCGGTCGGGAAAGGCCGCTCCGGAGTCGGTCTCCAGCGGAATGGCGAGCGCCAGCGCCACGGACGCCACGCCCCGCATCCCGGACCACCACATGACGACGGTCTCCCGCCAGCCCATCGGGATCTCCTCGTCGACGTCCCGCTTGGCGTGCAGACGCTTGGTGAGCCAGGTCGCCGGCAGCAGCCACAACAGCCGTACGACGACGACCACGCCCACGATCGCCGCGGCCCAGCCGAGCATCTCGCCCCACCGCCCGGACGCCGTGCGGATCGCGTTGTGCAGTTCGAGCCCGATCAGCCCGAAGGCCACCCCGGTGACGAGGGTGTCGACGATGTCCCAGAAGGTGTGCCCGGCGAGCCGGGTCATGACGTCGTCGGCGTCGGTGGCGTACTCGGCGAGGAACAGCGCGGTGGTCAGCACCGCCAGCACCCCGGAGCCGTGCAGCTCCTCGGCGAGCACATAGGAGGCGAACGGCACCAGCAGGGTCAGCCCGATCTGCAGGGTGGCGTCCCCCAGCAGGTCCATCAGCCTGTTGGCGCCCCAGCCGAGCACCAGTCCCACGGCGACGGCGACGACCGCGGAGAGCACCAGCTCCAGCAGGGCCTCCCCGGGCGTGAACGATCCGCTGACGGCGGCCGCGATCGCCACGTGGTACAGCACGATCGCGGTGACGTCGTTGAAGAGCCCCTCGCCCTCCAGGATCGACACCAGCCGGCGCGGCAGCCCGAGTTGCCCGGCGACGGCGGTCGCGGCGACCGGATCCGGCGGTGCGACGAGCGCGCCCAGCGCGACGGCGGCGGCGATCGGCAGCCCCGGCACGATCGTGTGCGCGACGGCGGCCACGCACAGGGTGGTCACGAAGACGAGCGCGACGGCGAGCAGGAAGATCGGCCTTCGGTTGGCCGCGAACTGCCGCCAGGAGGTGCGCCGTACGGCCGCGTAGAGCAACGGCGGCAACAGCAGCGGCAGGATGTACTCCGGCGGGATGTCGACGTTCGGCACGAAGTCGGCCACCGCCAGCACGATCCCGAGCAGGGTCATGAGCACCGGCGCCGGCAGCCCGAACCGCTCCCCGACCGGCACACTCACCACGGCCCCGACCAACAGCACGAACAACAGGGCCAACTGATCCACGGTCAGTACTCCGGGCGGGTCGACGAACCAACGGTCCCTTCAGTCTGCCCGTTCCGTCCCCTGCGTCCCAAAAACGCGAGCGACTACAGCGAACGTCTCATCCCCTGGTGCGGGATCCCCGCCTCCAGGTACTCCGGCCCGTACGCCTCGTATCCCAGCCGCTCGTAGAAGGCGAGCGCGTGCGTCTGCGCGTGCAGGTCCACCACCGCCAGTCCCCGCGCGCGTGCCGCGTCCTCGATGGCCCGCACCAGGGCGACCCCGACCCCGAGCCCGCGCGCCTCCCTGACGACGGCGAGCCGCCCGAGCGACCCCACCGACAGGTCACCGCCGGTCTTCGCAGCCGCCTGCTCGCCGTACAGCAGCCGCCCGGCCCCGATCGCCTCCCCGTCGGCCCGGACCGCCAGCACATGCACGGCCACGGCGTCGTACGCGTCGTACTCCAGGTCCTCCGGCACCCCCTGCTCGCCGACGAAGACCTCCTTGCGTACGGCGAAACAGGCCTCCAGGTCGTCGGAGCCCTCGGCGACGCGCGCGACGTACGCGGGCGCGGTCATCCGTAGGTCTCCTCGCGCACCAGGTCCAGCGCCTGCTGCAGGTCCTCGGGGTAGTCGCTGGCGAACTCCGCCCACTCCCCGTCCCCGGGGTGCTCGAAGCCCAGCCGCACCGCGTGCAGCCACTGCCGGGTCAGCCGGAGCCGCTTGGCGAGGGTGGGGTCGGCGCCGTAGGTCAGGTCGCCGACACAGGGGTGGCGGTGGGCCGCCATGTGGACGCGGATCTGGTGGGTGCGCCCGGTCTCCAGCTTCACATCCAGCAGGGAGGCCGCGCGGAACGCCTCGATGAGGTCGTAGTGCGTCACCGATGGCTTGCCCTCGGCGGTGACCGCCCACTTGTAGTCGTGCTGGGGATGGCGGCCGATGGGCGCGTCGATGGTGCCGCTGGTCGGGTCCGGGTGGCCCTGCACCAGCGTGTGGTACCGCTTGTCGACGGTCCGCTCCTTGAACTGCCGCTTGAGCGAGGTGTACGCCCGCTCGGACTTGGCGACGACCATCAGCCCGGAGGTGCCCACGTCGAGCCGGTGCACGATGCCCTGGCGCTCGGCGGCACCGGAGGTCGAGATGCGGTACCCGGCGGCGGCGAGCCCGCCGATCACGGTGGTCCCGGTCCAGCCCGGCGAGGGGTGCGCGGCCACGCCGACCGGCTTGACGATCACGACCACGTCGTCGTCGTCATGGACGATCTCCATGCCCTCGACCGGCTCGGCGACGATCTGCACGGGCGCGGGCGCCTGCGGCATCTCGACCTCCAGCCAGGCCCCGCCGTGCACCCGCTCGGACTTCCCGACCACCGATCCGTCGACCGTGACCTTCCCCGCGGCGGCGAGCTCGGCCGCCTTGGTCCGGGAGAAGCCGAACATGCGGGAGATGGCGGCGTCGACGCGCTCGCCCTCCAGGCCGTCGGGCACGGGCAGGTTACGGATCTCGGGAATCGTGCTCACCCGTCGAGTATGCCGGACAGCCCGGACCGCCCCGACCGGGCCTGTGGAAAACCCGAGAACCGGCGCTCAGCCCTGGAGGCTCAGTCCTTGTGGACGGTGCCGTCCGGGTCGAGCCCCTTGAAGGACAGCAGCACGATCAGGATGCCGCCGCACACGATCGCCGAGTCGGCGAGGTTGAAGACGGCGAAGTGCTTGGGCGCGATGAAGTCGACGACCGCGCCCTCGAACACGCCGGGCGAGCGGAAGAGCCGGTCGGTGAGGTTGCCGAGCGCGCCGCCGAGCAGCAGTCCGAGCGCGATCGCCCAGGGCAGGCTGTAGAGCTTGCGGGCGAGCCGGGCGATGACCACGATCACGGCGGCCGCGATCACCGTGAAGATCACGGTGAAGGCCTCGCCGAACCCGAAGGCCGCGCCCGCGTTGCGGATCGCCTCCAGCTTCAGCCAGTCCCCGATCAGCTCGATCGGCTCGTGGTGCTCCAGCTTGGCGACCACGATCATCTTGCTGATCAGGTCGAGGGCGTACGCGACGGCCGCGACCGCGAAGAGCACCGCGATGCGCCGCCTGCCCCTGGTGGGCGCGGTCTCGTGCTGCTCCGGGTCGGCCCCCGACGCCTCTGGGGTGTCCGGCGTACCGATGATGCGCTCCGCCTCTGCCACGTGAGTCCCTCAACCTAGGTACCTGACTGAGGACGAGAGTACGGCACACCCGCCGGCACCCGGAGACCCGTCAGTACCTGCGTTCCTGCTTCTGCTTGCACTCCACGCACAGGGTCGCGCGCGGGAAGGCCTGCATGCGCGCCTTGCCGATGGCGTTGCCGCAGTTCTCACAGAGACCGTAGGTGCCGGCGTCGAGACGTTCGAGGGCGCGTTCGGCCTGTTCGAGCATCTCGCGCGCGTTGGCCGCGAGGGCCATCTCGTGCTCGCGTGTGATGTTCTTCGTGCCCGTGTCGGCCTCGTCGTCGCCGGCGCCGCCGCCGGAGTCCCGCATCAGGCCCGCCAGGGCCGCCTGGGACGCGTCGATCTCGGCGCCCAGCCGCAGCACCTCGGCCGTCAGCTCGGTACGCGCCTCGACGACCTCCTCGGGGGTCCAGGGGTCCTCACCGGGGCGTACGGCGAGTTCGCCGGGCTCCACCGCGGCGAGCCGCGCCTTGGGTACGGGGCTCTTCGCCGCCGTGGCCGTGCCAGGAGTCTTCTTCGCAACCACCGTCGTGGCTCCCGTCTGCTTCGCGGTCTTCGCCGCGCCCGCCTTCTTGGCCGTGCTCTTCCCGGCCGCCCTCTTCGAGGGTGTGCTCTTGCCGGAGGTGCCCTGTCCGACGCTCCCCGCGGGGGTGCCGGCCTCCGTGGCGACCGTCTCCTCGACCGCGGAACCGCCCACGGCCGCCTCTCCCACCGCGAAGGCCCCCGCGACCGTCCCCCCGGTCCCACGGGCCTTCGCGGCCGTCCCCTTCGCCGTACCGGCCTCGGCAGCCGGCTTCCGAACCGCCGCCTTCTTCCCGGCCGCCGCCTTCTTCCCGGCCGCCGCCTTCTTCCCGGCCGCCGCGTTCTTCACCGCGCCGCCCTTGGCAGGCGTCCCGGTGTCCGCCCGGGTCTTCGCGACCGCCCGCTTCGCAGCGGCCTTCTTCACCACGCCCTTCTTCACCGCGGTCCTCGTCTCGGCCGTCTTCTTCGCCCCCGTGGCCTCCTCGGCGGCGCTCTCCGACGTCCGCGTCTTCCCACCGGCCCCCACGCCGGCCGCCGGTCTCTCGCCGCTCTCCTCGTCGCCCGCCCGCCGACCGGAAGCCGTTCTCGCGACGCCCGTCTTCCGCGCCGCGGCCGTCTTCTTCGCGGCCGGCGCCCCCTGCGCGCTCTTCTTCCCGCCCACGTCCTTGGCCGCGCCGCCGGAGGCCGAGGCATGGCCGGACCTGCTCGACGCCGACTTCTGTGCGGCGGTCTTCTTCGCCACCATGCCGCGGCCCCTTCACATATTGTGATCTTGCTCGCGAATCGTGCTGGGACGATAAATCGACTTGAGTCCCGCGGCAACGGGGCACGCCGCCCGATCCGCCCGCCCCGCGGGTGCCGGGCGGGAAGCATGCATGCGTTGTGCCCAGCTCCCCGCCGGGTAATCCGCCGGACCGTGCGTCCCAGAATCCGAACAGACGTACCGCTCCATTCGGGTCACCCCGGGCCCTACGACTTCCCCCGCGCCCGCCCCGGGAAAACCGGTCGGCCGATGTCCCCGGCGCGCCGTACACTGGGCGCAGCGAGAAGCGTGGATGGGGACGAGTAGCGGCGTACGCAGCCCAGAGCGACCCGGGGACGGTGGAAGCCCGGGGGCGAGCGCGACGCGAAGATCACCCCGGAGCCGCCGGAAGAACGCCCGCAGAGGGCCAGTAGAACCGGCATCGCGACCCCAATGAGGGGGCTCACCGGCGCACACCAGCCGTCGGCGGGCCAAGGAGGGTGGTACCGCGGGAGCGCACCGAAACCGGCGCGAAGACTCTCGTCCCTCCGGACGGAAGGCAGCAAGTCCGCCGGAGGAAGCCCGCTGATGACATCGCCGACGTACCGCCAGGTGCCCGCCCAGGTCGACCTGCCCGCGCTGGAGCACGCCGTGCTCGACCTCTGGCGCGATCAGAAGATCTTCGCCAAGACCCTGGAGCAGTCCGAGGGCCGCCCCGAGTGGGTGTTCTACGAGGGCCCGCCCACCGCCAACGGCATGCCCGGCGCCCACCACATCGAGGCCCGCGTCTTCAAGGACGTCTTCCCCCGCTTCCGCACCATGCGCGGCTACCACGTGGCCCGCAAGGCCGGCTGGGACTGCCACGGCCTCCCGGTGGAGCTCGCCGTCGAGAAGGAACTCGGCTTCTCCGGCAAGCAGGACATCGAGGCGTACGGCATCGCCGAGTTCAACGCCAAGTGCCGCGAGTCGGTGACCCGCCACACCGACGCCTTCGAGGCGCTCACGACCCGCATGGGCTACTGGACCGACCTCCAGGACCCGTACCGCACGATGGACCCGGAGTACATCGAGTCGGTCTGGTGGTCGCTGAAGACGATCTTCGACAAGGGTCTGCTGGTCCAGGACCACCGCGTCGCCCCCTGGTGTCCGCGCTGCGGCACCGGCCTCTCCGACCACGAGCTGGCGCAGGGCTACGAGACGGTCGTCGACCCGTCCGTGTACGTCCGTTTCCCGCTCACCTCCGGTCCGCTCGCCGGTGCGGCCGCGCTCCTGGTGTGGACGACCACGCCGTGGACGCTGGTGTCCAACACCGCGGTCGCCGCCCACCCCGAGGTCACCTACGTGGTCGCCACGGACGGCACGGAGAAGCTCGTCGTCGCCGAGCCGCTCGTCGCCAAGGCGCTCGGCGAGGGCTGGGAGACCACCGGCCAGTCCTTCACCGGCGCCGAAATGGAGCGCTGGACCTATCAACGTCCGTTCGAGCTCGTGGAGTTCCCGGAAGCGGCGCATTTCGTCGTCAACGCGGAGTACGTGACGACCGAGGACGGTACGGGCCTGGTCCACCAGTCCCCCGCCTTCGGTGAGGACGACCTCAAGGTCTGCCGCGCCTACGGCCTGCCCGTGGTGAACCCGGTCCGCCCGGACGGCACCTTCGAGGAGGACGTCCCCCTGGTAGGCGGCGTCTTCTTCAAGAAGGCGGACGAAAAGCTCACCGAGGACCTCCAGCAGCGCGGCCTCCTCTTCAAGCACATCCCGTACGAGCACAGCTACCCGCACTGCTGGCGCTGCCACACCGCGCTCCTCTACTACGCGCAGCCCTCCTGGTACATCCGCACCACCGCCATCAAGGACCGCCTCCTCCAGGAGAACGAGAACACCAACTGGTTCCCGGAGACGGTCAAGCACGGCCGGTACGGCGACTGGCTGAACAACAACATCGACTGGGCGCTGTCCCGCAACCGCTACTGGGGCACCCCGCTGCCGATCTGGCGCTGCGAGGACGACCACCTCACGGTCGTCGGCTCCCGCGCGCAGCTCACCGAGCTGACCGGCACGGACCACTCCGGCCTCGACCCGCACCGCCCGTACATCGACGCGGTCACCTTCGCCTGCCCCGAGTGCCAGAAGACGGCCACGCGCGTGCCGGAGGTCATCGACGCCTGGTACGACTCGGGTTCGATGCCGTTCGCGCAGTGGGGCTACCCGTACAAGAACAAGGACCTCTTCGAGTCCCGCTACCCGGCCCAGTTCATCAGCGAGGCCATCGACCAGACCCGCGGCTGGTTCTACACGATGATGGCCGTCGGCACCCTGGTCTTCGACCAGTCGTCGTACGAGAACGTCGTGTGCCTCGGCCACATCCTCGCCGAGGACGGCCGCAAGATGTCCAAGCACCTGGGCAACACCCTGGACCCGATCCCGCTGATGGACCGTCACGGCGCGGACGCGGTGCGCTGGTTCATGGCGGCCGGCGGCTCCCCGTGGGCGGCCCGCCGGGTCGGCCACGGCACCATCCAGGAGGTCGTCCGCAAGACGCTCCTCACGTACTGGAACACGGTCGCCTTCCAGGCCCTGTACGCCCGTACTTCGAACTGGGCGCCCAGCGCGGCGGACCCGGCCCCGGCCGACCGCCCGCTCCTGGACCGCTGGCTGCTGTCCGAACTCCACGCGCTGACCGACCAGGTGACGCAGTCCCTGGAGGCCTACGACACCCAGCGCGCCGGCAAGCTGCTCTCGGCGTTCGTCGACGACCTGTCCAACTGGTACGTCCGCCGCTCCCGTCGCCGCTTCTGGCAGGGCGACAAGGCGGCGCTGCGCACCCTGCACGAGGTCGTCGAGACGGTCACCAAGCTGATGGCCCCGCTGACCCCGTTCATCACCGAGCGGGTCTGGCAGGACCTGGTCGTCCCGGTGACCCCGGGCGCCCCGGAGTCGGTGCACCTGGCGTCCTGGCCGGAGGCGGACCTCACCGCCATCGACCCGGAGCTGTCGAAGCAGATGGTCCTGGTCCGCCGGCTCGTCGAGCTGGGCCGCGCCACGCGCGCGGAGTCGGGCGTCAAGACCCGCCAGCCGCTGAGCCGTGCGCTCGTCGCGGCCACCGGCTTCGCCGCCCTCTCCCCCGAACTGCACACGCAGATCACGGAAGAGCTGAACGTCGAGTCGCTCGCCTCGCTGAGCGAGGTCGGCGGCAGCCTGGTCGACACCACCGCGAAGGCCAACTTCCGTGCCCTGGGCAAGCGGTTCGGCAAGCGCGTCCAGGACGTGGCCAAGGCCGTCGCGAACGCCGACGCGGCCGCGCTCTCCCTGGCGCTGCGCGAGGGCACGGCGTCGGTGGAGGTCGACGGCGAGACGGTCGCCCTGGCCCCGGATGAGGTGATCATCACAGAGACCCCGCGCGAGGGCTGGTCGGTGGCCTCGGACTCCGGTGCCACGGTCGCCCTGGACCTGGAGATCACGGAGGACCTCCGCCGGGCGGGCCTCGCCCGTGACGCCATCCGTCTGATCCAGGAGGCCCGCAAGAACAGCGGCCTCGACGTGGCCGACCGCATCGCGCTCCGCTGGACCTCCACGGACCCGGCGGTGATCGCGGCCCTGACCGAGCACAGCGCCCTGATCGCCGACGAGGTCCTGGCGACCGACTTCGCCCAGAGCGAGGCGGACGACTCCTACGGCGACCCGTTCACGGACGAGGGCCTGTCCCTGACGTTCCGTCTGCGCAAGGCGTAAGCCGGAGCACGAAGGCCCGGTCCCTCGGCGGACCGGGCCTTCTTCATGTCCACGGCATCGAACTCGTCGTCGACCAGCGCACCGGCCGCGTGATCTACGCACAGGTCGGCCC
>NZ_JBEYVC010000193.1:0-19892 GCF_040643855.1 Streptomyces sp. NPDC047072
GCAGCCGTCATCAAGGGCGACGCGCGGATGGCCGAGGTGCTGCGCCGCGCCGTCTACTCGCACGTCACCATGGAACACTGCGACGCCAGACGGCTCGGGTCGTCGTCCGTCAGGATCCGGGCGTGTACATCGCGTACGGGGCCCTTCTCGTCGTAGCGGAGGCTGGTCGGCCTGGGGTCAGCCGCCGAACTCCTGCAGGCCCTTCAGGGCCTGGTCCAGGAGTGCCTGGCGGCCCTCCAGCTCGCGCTCCAGCTTGTCGGCGCGGGCGTTGTTGCCCTGGGCGCGCGCCTGCTCGATCTGGCCCTTGAGCTTGTCGACCGCGGCCTGGAGCTGACCGGTCAGACCCGCGGCACGCGCGCGGGCCTCCGGGTTGGTCCGGCGCCACTCGGCCTCCTCGGCCTCCTGGATCGCCCGCTCCACCGCGTGCATCCGGCCCTCGACCTTCGGCCGGGCGTCGCGCGGGACGTGGCCGATGGCCTCCCAGCGCTCGTTGACCGAGCGGAAGGCGGCGCGGGCCGTCTTGAGGTCCGTGACCGGGAGGATCTTCTCGGCCTCCTCGGCCAGCTCCTCCTTGAGCTTGAGGTTCTCCGTCTGCTCCGCGTCCCGCTCGGCGAAGACCGAGCTGCGGGCGGCGAAGAACACGTCCTGGGCGCCGCGGAAGCGGTTCCACAGGTCGTCCTCGTGCTCGCGCTGGGCGCGGCCCGCGGCCTTCCACTCGGCCATCAGTTCGCGGTAGCGCGCGGCCGTCGGGCCCCAGTCCGTCGACCCGGACAGCGCCTCGGCCTCGCCGACCAGGCGCTCCTTGGTGCGGCGGGCCTCCTCGCGCTGCGCGTCCAGCGAGGCGAAGTGCGCCTTGCGGCGCTTGGAGAACGCCGAGCGGGCGTGCGAGAAGCGGTGCCACAGCTCGTCGTCGGACTTGCGGTCCAGACGGGGCAGGCCCTTCCAGGTGTCCACCAGGGCGCGCAGCCGCTCACCGGCGGCCCGCCACTGGTCGGAGCGGGCCAGTTCCTCGGCCTCCTCGACCAGCGCCTCCTTGGCGTGGCGGGCCTCGTCGGACTGCTTCGCGCGCTGCTGCTTGCGCTCCTCGCGGCGCTTGTCGACGGTCTCCACGAGGTTGTCGAGGCGCACCTTGAGGGCCGCCAGGTCACCGACCGCGTGGTGCGCGTCGACCTGTTCGCGGATGTGGTCGATCGCGGTCTGCGCGTCCTTCGCCGACAGGTCGGTGGTCTTCACTCGCTTCTCGAGGAGGCCGATCTCGACAACCAGGCCCTCGTACTTGCGCTCGAAATAGGCCAACGCTTCCTCGGGGGAGCCGGCCTGCCAGGAACCGACGACCTGCTCTCCGTCGGCCGTACGCACGTACACGGTCCCCGTCTCGTCGACGCGGCCCCACGGGTCGCTGCTCACAGCGCCTCCTCCACATGATGCCTGCGAGGGGCCTCAGTGCCCCCGGGCATCGTCCACAGTTTCGTCACGGCCAACATAGGCGACCGGCGGGTTGCCTGTCCGCATCCCGCGCGACCGAAATTTCGCTGCTGGGCCCGTCAGGGCCCAGGCGCCAGGGGTCAGGATTTCGTGACGGTCGCCTTGTTGATCACGACCGTCGCGTTCGGTGCTCCGTCGCCCGCGCCGGTGCTCTCGCCCGCGGCCGCGATCTTCTTCAGCACCTTCATGCCGGCCTCCGAAATGGTGCCGAACGGGGTGTAGCTGGGCGGCAGCTGGCTGTCCTGGTAGACCAGGAAGAACTGGCTGCCACCGGTGTGCGCCTGGCCGGTGTTCGCCATCGCGACCGTGCCCGCCGGGTAGACGTTGCTCTTGAGGCTCTTGTCCTTGAGGTTCTCGTCCGGGATGGTGTAGCCCGGTCCGCCGCTGCCGGAGCCCGTGGGGTCGCCGCACTGCAGGACGTAGATGCCGCTGGTGGTGAGCCGGTGGCACTTCGTGTGGTCGAAGTAGCCCTTGCCCGCGAGGAAGTCGAAGGAGTTCACGGTGTGCGGGGCCGCCGACGCCTTCAGCGCGATGTCGATCTCACCGCAGGTCGTCGCGAGGTCCAGGGTGTACTTGGCCGACTTGTCGATGGACATCGTCGGCTCCTTCTTCCAGGTCTCGGTCTTGACCTTGCCGGCCGCCGCCTTCTCGCACGGGTCCGGCGCCTTGCTGGTCGCCGCCGCGCTCGGGCTGGTCTCCGCGCTCGCGTTGGTCTTGTCGTCGTCCTTGAGGACGCCCGTGGTGTACAGGGCGAGACTGCCGATGACGACCACGCCGAGCACCGACGCGATCACGGAGTTGCGTACACGGGCCTTGCGGCGCGCGGCCGTGCGCCGCTGCTGCTGCCGCAAGAACTTCTCCCGCGCGAGCTGCCGCTTCCGCTGTTCCTGGGTGACCACGGGGTTCTCTCCTCATGCGTCTCGTACGCCGACCGGTACGCCTGCGTCCTGTGAGCCGACCGCTTGCGTGTGCCCCGTACCGTATATGGGTTCGCTGAGGAATCGGCAGCGCCGGTAGGCTCTGACCACTGGCGCAGCCGCGCAGAAGCCCACCCGTACCGACACAAAACGAGGACGATCGTGCTCATTGCCGGGTTCCCCGCCGGGGCCTGGGGGACGAACTGTTATCTCGTCGCCCCCGCCGCCGGTGAGGAGTGCGTGATCATCGACCCGGGCCATCAGGCCGCCCAGGGAGTCGAAGAGGCGCTGAGGAAGCATCGGCTCAAGCCCGTCGCCGTCGTCCTCACCCACGGCCACATCGATCATGTGGCCTCGGTCGTCCCGGTGTGCGGTGCGCACGACGTGCCCGCCTGGATCCACCCCGAGGACCGCTACATGATGAAGGACCCGTCGATGGGGCTCGGCCGGTCGATCGGGATGCCGCTGATGGGCGAGATCACCGTGGGCGAGCCGGACGACGTCCGGGTGCTGACCGACGGCACGAAGCTGGAGCTGGCGGGTCTGGAACTGTCCGTCGCGCACGCGCCGGGCCATACCAAGGGGTCGGTGACCTTCCAGATGCCGGAGACCGCGGAGATTCCGTCCGTGTTCTTCTCGGGCGATCTGCTCTTCGCCGGCTCCATCGGACGCACCGACCTGCCCGGCGGTGACATGGCCGAGATGCTCGACTCGCTGGCCCGCGTGTGCCTGCCGCTCGACGACTCGACCGTGGTGCTGTCCGGCCACGGCCCCCAGACGACCATCGGCCAGGAGCGCGCCACCAACCCGTATCTGCGGGACGTGGCGGCCGGCCAGGGACGGGGTGCGCAGAGCACCCCTCCCCGACGAGGAATGTGACGAGAGACTTCGTGAGCACCTTTCAGGCCCCCAAGGGCACGTACGACCTGATCCCGCCGCGTTCCGCGAAGTTCCTCGCGGTCCGCGAGGCGATCTCCGGACCGCTGCGCAACGCCGGTTACGGCTATGTCGAGACCCCCGGTTTCGAGAACGTCGAGCTCTTCGCCCGCGGTGTCGGCGAGTCCACCGACATCGTGACCAAGGAGATGTACGCCTTCGAGACCAAGGGCGGCGACAAGCTCGCCCTGCGCCCCGAGGGCACCGCGTCCGTGCTGCGCGCCGCGCTGGAGGCGAACCTCCACCGGCAGGGCAACCTCCCCGTCAAGCTCTGGTACTCCGGCTCCTACTACCGCTACGAGCAGCCCCAGGCCGGTCGTTACCGGCACTTCTCCCAGGTCGGCGCCGAGGCGATCGGCGCGGAGGACCCGGCACTCGACGCCGAGCTGATCATCCTGGCCGACCAGGCATACCGCTCGCTGGGCCTGAGGACCTTCCGGATCCTGCTCAACAGCCTGGGCGACAAGGAGTGCCGGCCGGTCTACCGGGCCGCCCTACAGGACTTCCTGCGCGGCCTGGACCTCGACGAGGACACCCTGCGCCGGGCCGAGATCAACCCGCTGCGCGTCCTCGACGACAAGCGCGAGTCGGTCCAGAAGCAGATCGGGGGCGCCCCGCTGCTGCGGGACTACCTCTGCGACGCCTGCAAGGCGTACCACGAGGAGGTCCGTGAGCTGATCACCGCGGCGGGCGTCGCCTTCGAGGACGACCCGAAGCTGGTGCGCGGCCTCGACTACTACACCCGTACGACCTTCGAGTTCGTCCACGACGGTCTGGGCTCCCAGTCCGCGGTGGGCGGTGGCGGCCGCTATGACGGTCTCTCCGAGATGATCGGCGGCCCCGCGCTGCCGTCCGTCGGCTGGGCGCTCGGCGTCGACCGCACGGTCCTGGCCCTGGAGGCGGAGGGCGTCGAGCTCGAACTCCCCTCCACGACCAGCGTGTTCGCGGTCCCGCTGGGGGAGGAGGCCCGCCGGGTCCTCTTCACCAAGGTGACCGAGCTGCGCAAGGTGGGCATCGCCGCGGACTTCTCCTACGGCGGCAAGGGGCTCAAGGGCGCCATGAAGAACGCCAACCGCAGCGGGGCCCGCTACACGATCGTCGCCGGCGAGCGCGACCTCGCCGAGGGTGTCGTCCAGCTCAAGGACATGGAGTCCGGCGAGCAGTCGGCGATCGGCGTGAACGAGATCGTGGCGGAACTGGAGTCGAGGCTGGGCTGAGGCCGGTCCAGGAGGTCGTACCGCATGGCACCGGTGACGGCTGCCGTACGGTCTCGCGGACCGTCAACTCCGTGGGCGCGGATTCGTTCTGGCGGACGATTCCGACACGGGACCTCCACGCGCGCGTGGCGGTCCCGGTCGCCCTGGAGGATCTCCACCGTGGTGCTCCTGCCCGCGCCAGGGGCCCCGGTCATGCCCCGAACCTCGGCCGGAACCGGACGCTCGGGAACGACCGGGCGTCCTTCCTTATGTCCACCGAACGGTGGACAGTGCCCTTCGTGCGGCACAATGGCCCCTGCCCGAAGAAGGTCCAACTCTCAAGCAGACGGATCGGCGTGATGAGCAAGACGACAGTCAAAGACGTCTCCACCGAGCCCAAGCCCGCCGGTTCCGGCGCCGCGCCCCGGACGGTGGGCGGTAGTCGTGCCTACGCCCTGATGCTGGTGATCACCGGCGCGGCCGGCCTGCTCGCCGCGTGGGTCATCACGATCGACAAGTTCAAGATCCTCGAGGGCAAGGTCAGCGGCAAGACGTTCACGCCGAGCTGCTCCCTCAACCCGATCGTCTCCTGCGGCAGCGTCATGGAGAGCAAGCAGGCCGCCGCCTTCGGGTTCCCCAACCCTATGCTGGGCCTGGTCGCCTACGGCATCGTGATCTGCGTCGGCATGAGCCTGCTGGCCCGCGCCACCTTCCCGCGCTGGTACTGGCTCACCTTCAACTTCGGCACGCTCTTCGGCGTGGCCTTCGTGACCTGGCTGCAGTTCCAGTCGCTGTACCGGATCAACGCGCTGTGCCTGTGGTGCTCGCTGGCCTGGGTCGCCACGATCACGATGTTCTGGTACGTCACCTCGTTCAACGTCCGCAACGACTTCCTGCCGTCCCCGGGCTGGCTCAAGCGCTTCCTCGCCGAGTTCACCTGGGTCCTGCCGGTCACGCACTGCGGGATCATCGTCATGATGATCCTGACCCGCTGGGGCGACAAGCTCTGGGCCTGACGGCGTTGTCAGTGCCGTGAACTAGGGTTTTCATCGTGGAGCCCGATCTGTTCACCGCCGCGGCGGAAGAGCGCCAGGAGAAGGACCCGGCCGGCAGCCCCCTGGCGGTCCGGATGCGCCCGCGCACCCTCGACGAGGTGGTGGGCCAGCAGCACCTGCTCAAGCCGGGCTCGCCGCTGCGCCGCCTGGTCGGCGAGGGCAGCGGCGGCCCCGCCGGGCCTTCGTCGGTGATCCTCTGGGGTCCGCCGGGCACCGGCAAGACCACCCTGGCGTATGTCGTCTCCAAGGCGACCAACAAGCGCTTCGTGGAGCTCTCCGCGATCACCGCCGGCGTCAAGGAGGTCCGCGCGGTCATCGACGGCGCCCGCCGTGCCACCGGCGGCTTCGGCAAGGAGACCGTCCTCTTCCTCGACGAGATCCACCGCTTCAGCAAGGCCCAGCAGGACTCCCTGCTTCCGGCGGTCGAGAACCGCTGGGTGACCCTGATCGCGGCGACCACCGAGAACCCGTACTTCTCGATCATCTCCCCGCTGCTCTCCCGCTCTCTGCTGCTCACCCTCGAACCCCTGTCGGACGACGATGTCAGGGGCCTGCTGCGGCGGGCCCTGGGCGACGAGCGCGGGCTGAAGGACGCCGTCACCCTCCCCGAGGACGCCGAGGAGCACCTCCTGCGGATCGCCGGCGGCGACGCCCGCCGCGCCCTCACCGCCCTGGAGGCCGCCGCCGGAGCAGCCCTCGACAAGGGCGAGACGGAGATCTCCCTCACCACCCTTGAGGAGACGGTCGACCGCGCGGCCGTGAAGTACGACCGCGACGGCGACCAGCACTACGACGTCGCCAGCGCCCTGATCAAGTCCATCAGGGGCTCCGACGTCGACGCGGCCCTGCACTACCTGGCCCGCATGATCGAGGCCGGCGAGGACCCCCGCTTCATCGCCCGCCGTCTGATGATCTCCGCCAGCGAGGACATCGGCCTGGCCGACCCGAACGCCCTGCCCATAGCCGTGGCAGCCGCCCAGGCCGTCGCCATGATCGGCTTCCCCGAGGCCGCGCTGACGCTGAGCCACGCCACCATCGCCCTCGCCCTGGCCCCGAAGTCCAACGCCGCGACCACGGCGATCGGCGCCGCCCTGGAGGACGTACGCAAGGGGCACGCGGGACCCGTGCCGATGCACCTGAGGGACGGGCACTACAAGGGCGCGGCCAAGCTCGGACACGCACAGGGGTACGTCTACCCGCACGACCTGCCCGAGGGCATCGCCGCCCAGCAGTACGCCCCGGAGGAGCTCAGGGACCGCGAGTACTACGAACCGACCCGGCACGGTGCCGAGGCCCGGTACGCGGACGCGGTGGAGTGGACCAGGAAGCACCTCGGTCGTAAGCGGTCCTGAGCAGCCTGTAGAATCCCTCGAAGTGCTGTGTCCCGTGCAGTCAGAACGGGACGGCCAGCCGGAACCCCTCGTGGGTTCCAGGAGCGTCGCGCACCGTTCGAATGGTGTCGCGGGCAGCCCACCACCACTCACCTTCATGGATGAGACCGGTCGGTGGGCCACTCGCGTGCTGCACGTATGTGCCCAGACCAGGGAGCGGCTGCCCACCAGGCCCTTTCGAGGACCCGGCGGGTTTCCCCGGCTGCGGATGCGACCTCCCTCAACCCTGACAAGCCGAACACCGAGAAATGAGAGATCGTGGCGAACCAGTCCCGCCCCAAGGTCAAGAAGTCGCGTGCCCTCGGCATCGCGCTGACCCCGAAGGCCGTCAAGTACTTCGAGGCCCGCCCCTACCCGCCGGGTGAGCACGGCCGCGGCCGCAAGCAGAACTCGGACTACAAGGTCCGTCTGCTCGAGAAGCAGCGTCTGCGTGCGCAGTACGACGTGTCCGAGCGTCAGCTCGTCCGCGCCTACGAGCGTGCCTCCAAGGTCCAGGGCAAGACCGGTGAGGCCCTGATCATCGAGCTCGAGCGCCGTCTCGACGCGCTGGTCCTGCGTTCGGGCATCGCCCGCACGATCTACCAGGCCCGCCAGATGGTCGTCCACGGCCACATCGAGGTCAACGGCCAGAAGGTCGACAAGCCGTCCTTCCGCGTCCGTCCCGACGACGTCGTGCAGGTGCGCGAGCGCTCCAAGGAGAAGACCCTCTTCACGATCTCCCGTGAGGGCGGCTTCGCTCCCGAGGGCGAGACTCCGCGCTACCTCCAGGTGAACCTCAAGGCCCTGGCGTTCCGCCTGGACCGTGAGCCGAACCGCAAGGAGATCCCGGTGATCTGCGACGAGCAGCTCGTCGTCGAGTACTACGCCCGCTGATCACCAGCAGGCGGTAGCACCACTCAGCCCGCCGTCTCCCCGCCCTTCCGGGTGGGCGAGGCGGCGGGCTCCTGCGTTTCCAGTGCCGGCTGGGCGTGCCGTACGGGACCCCGCGGCGCGGGCAGGTCCGCCGGCGGCCGGTCGAGACCCAGTGCCCGGGACACCGCCGCCTCCCGGTCGAGAGCCCGGCCCTGTCGTACGCACTCCTCGTACCGCTCGTCGCCCAGCCGCTCCCGGGCCGTCGTCTCGCACAGCTCGTGCGGGGCGTTGTAGTAGGCCGAGCCGAACAGCGGCAGGCCCACCGAGGGCCACAGCGCGCCCGCCGCGCCCTGCAGCACCGCCGCCTCGGCCGCGTCGCCCTCGGTCGCCGTGACCAGGGCCAGCAGCTCGATCGACAGGACCGAGCCGAGCAGGTCGTGGAAGGCGTGCGCGCAGGTCAGACAGTCCGTGAGCAGCGCACGCGCGCGTGCCGGGTCGTCCGCGCCGAGGGCCGCGTACGCCAGGACGTACAGCGCGTAGGAGCGTGCCCAGCGCTCGCCGTGGTCCTCGCACACCCGGCGTACGTCCTCGCACAGCCGTACCGCGTCCGGCAGGTCGCCGAGGAAGGCCCGGGCCATCGCCAGCTCGACCTGGCCCATCAGGACGTTGCTGTTGAGCTCGCCGATCTCCCGGTAGCGCTCCAGCGCCGAGCGCAGGAGCGTCTCCGCGCGGGGCATGTCGTCGGTGACCAGCGCCAGACAGCCGGTGCGGTGCTCGGCGTACGCCACCGCGATCGCGTCCCCGGTCCGCTCGGCCGTCTCCCGGCACTCCTGGAGCGCCGCCAGCGCGGGCACCGCGTCGCCCTGGAGGATCGCCACGTACCCGAGCACCCACAGGGCCTTCAGCCGGGCGTGGTCGCCCTCCGGATCCAGGTCGAGGCTGCGCTCCAGCCAGTGCCGCCCCTCCGACAGCCGGCCGCAGCCCGCCCAGCAGAACCAGAGGGAGCCCGCGAGGTGCCGGGCCAGCTGGGCGCCGTCCGGCTCGGTCAGGCAGTGCTCCAGGGCGCAGCGCAGGTTCGGCAGCTCGGCCTCGATCCGCACGGCCACCTCCCGCTGCCGCGGCGAGAACCAGTCCAGCTCGCACCAGGTCGCCAGGCCCACGTACCAGTCGCGGTGGCGGCGCCGCAGCCGGGCCGCGTCGCCCGTCGCCTCCAGCCACTCGGCGCCGTACTCCCGGACCGTGTCGAGCATCCGGTAGCGCACCCCCGTGGCGGACTCCTCGCGGACGACCACGGACTGGTCGAGCAGCGCGGTCAGGACGTCGAGGATCTCCTCGGAGAGCAGGTCGTTCCCGCTGCACACGTACTCGGCGGCCTCCAGGTCGAACGGTCCGGCGAACACGGACAGCCGCGACCACAGCAACCGCTCCTCGGGCGTGCACAGTTCATGGCTCCAGCCGATCGCCGTGCGCAGCGTGCGATGGCGGGGGAGCGCGTCCCGGCCGCCGCCCGTCAGCAGCCGGAACCGGTCGTCGAGCCGCTCCACCAGCTGCTCGGGGGACAGGGCCCGCAGCCGGCCCGCCGCCAGCTCGATCGCCAGCGGGATGCCGTCCAGCCTTCGGCACAGCTCCCGTACGTGCGGATCGTCCCCGTACGCCGTCTTTTGCCGCGCGGCCCGCTCGGCGAACAGCTCCACCGCCTCGTCGTCGGCCAGCGGCCCCAGCGCGAACACCCGCTCGCCCGCCACGTCCAGCGGCCTGCGGCCCACCGCGAGGACGGCCGGCCCGGGCGCGTGCCGCAGCAACTCGCCGACCAACTCGGCGCACGCGTCCACCAGATGCTCGAACCCGTCAAGCACCAGCAGCAGTTGCCGCCCGGCCAGATGCGCCAGCAGCGCCTCGCGCGGCGCGCGCGTGGTGTGGTCCGTCAACCCCAGCGTCTCCACGACCGCGTAGTCGAGGAACTCCGGATCCTGTACGGCGGCCAGCTCGACCCGCCACACCCCGTCCGGCGGCGTGCGGCGACCCGCGGCCGCCCGCGCTGCCAGCCGGGACTTTCCGATCCCGCCGGGCCCCGTCACCGTCACCAGCCGGGAGGCGTCCAGCGCCCGCGCGAGGGCGGAGAGTTCCACGGATCGGCCCACGAACCCGTCGAGTTCCAGGGGCAGATTGCCGTTCACCGAGGAGCCGCCCGGCTGATGACCGCACATGGAACACGGAGCGTACTGAAGCGTGTTCACTCCGTACAATCGCCTCTGGCGGCCCGGAGCGCGAGGTGGTAATGCGGTGCGGAGCGCCGTCCCGGGCGCGATAGGCTCGGGGCCGGTATTCACAGGTGTTGACGAGAGCGGGTGTCAGGTGTCCGGTGGCGAGGTTGCCGGGATCCTGGTGGCCGTCTTCTGGGCGATCCTGGTCTCCTTCCTCGCCGTCGCGCTGGCGAGGCTGGCCCAGACGCTCAGGGCGACCACCAAGCTGGTGGCGGACGTGACCGACCAGGCCGTCCCGCTGCTGGCCGAGGCCTCCACGGCGGTGCGCTCCGCGCAGACCCAGATCGAACGGGTCGACGCGATCGCCTCCGACGTCCAGGAGGTCACGTCGAACGCCTCCGCGCTCTCCACCACCGTCGCCTCCACCTTCGGCGGCCCCCTGGTCAAGGTCGCGGCCTTCGGCTACGGCGTGCGCCGGGCGCTCGGTGGCCGCGGGGATGCCGGCGGCCGCAAGGACGAGGTGCCCGTGAAGGGCTCCCGGCGTACGGTGATCGTGGGCCGGGCGGTCTCCCGGGGCCGCGGGAAGAGGGACTGAGGCTCACAAGATGTTCCGCCGAACTTTCTGGTTCAGCACGGGCGTGGCCGCCGGTGTCTGGGCCACCACCAAGGTCAACCGCAAGCTGAAGCAGCTGACCCCCGAGAACCTCGCCGTCGCGGCGGCCAACAAGGCGATCGAGTCGGGTGCCCGCCTCAAGGACCGTGCCGTCGGCTTCGCGCTCGACGTCCGGGACAACATGGCCCAGCGGGAGGACGAGCTGAGCGACGCCCTCGGCATCCGTGAGCGTCCCGAACTCCCCGCGCCCCGGCGGATCGCCGCCATCGAGAACACGACGTACACCACGAAGCCGTACAAGACGCAGTCGTACAACCGGAATGAGGACCACTGATGGAGTCGGCCGAGATTCGCCGCCGCTGGCTGAGCTTCTTCGAGGAGCGCGGGCACACCGTCGTCCCTTCGGCGTCGCTCATCGCGGACGACCCGACTCTGCTCCTGGTCCCGGCCGGCATGGTGCCCTTCAAGCCCTACTTCCTCGGTGAGGTAAAGCCGCCGTACGCGCGCGCGACCAGCGTGCAGAAGTGCGTGCGCACGCCGGACATCGAAGAGGTCGGCAAGACCACCCGGCACGGCACCTTCTTCCAGATGTGCGGCAACTTCTCCTTCGGCGACTACTTCAAGGAAGGCGCCATCAAGTACGCCTGGGAGCTGCTCACCAGCCCCCAGGACAAGGGTGGTTACGGTCTTGAGGCGGACCGGCTGTGGATCACCGTCTACAAGGACGACGACGAGGCCGAGCGCATCTGGCACGACGTCGTCGGCGTGCCGAAGGAGCGCATCCAGCGCCTCGGCATGAAGGACAACTACTGGTCCATGGGTGTCCCCGGACCCTGCGGCCCCTGTTCCGAGATCAACTACGACCGCGGCCCCGAGTTCGGCGTCGAGGGCGGCCCGGCCGTCAACGACGAGCGGTACGTGGAGATCTGGAACCTCGTCTTCATGCAGTACGAGCGCGGCGAGGGCATCGGCAAGGACAACTTCGAGATCCTCGGCGAGCTGCCCAGCAAGAACATCGACACGGGCCTCGGTCTCGAGCGCCTCGCGATGATCCTGCAGGGCGTGCAGAACATGTACGAGATCGACACCTCGATGGCCGTCATCAAGAAGGCCACCGAGCTGACTGGTGTCTCCTATGGCGACGCGCACGCCTCGGACGTCTCGCTGCGCGTGGTCACCGACCACATGCGCACGTCCGTCATGCTCATCGGCGACGGCGTCACCCCCGGCAACGAGGGCCGTGGCTACGTCCTGCGCCGCATCATGCGTCGCGCCATCCGCAACATGCGGCTGCTCGGTGCCACCGGTCCGGTCGTGCTCGACCTGATCGACACCGTGATCGCGATGATGGGCCAGCAGTACCCCGAGCTGGTCACCGACCGCGAGCGGATCGAGAAGGTCGCCGTCGCCGAGGAGAACGCCTTCCTCAAGGCCCTCAAGGGCGGCACGAACATCCTCGACACCGCCGTCACCGAGACCAAGGCCGCCGGGGGCACGGTCCTCGCCGGCGACAAGGCGTTCCTGCTCCACGACACCTGGGGCTTCCCGATCGACCTCACCCTCGAAATGGCCGCCGAGCAGGGTCTCTCCGTGGACGAGGACGGCTTCCGCCGCCTGATGAAGGAGCAGCGGGACCGCGCCAAGGCCGACGCGCAGGCCAAGAAGACCGGCCATGCCGGCGCCGGTGCCTACCGCGAGATCGCGGACAAGGTCGGGGAGACCGACTTCATCGGCTACAGCGACACCGAGGGCGAGTCCACCGTCGTCGGCATCCTCGTCGACGGCACCTCCTCCCCGGCCGCCACCGAGGGCGACGAGGTCGAGATCGTCCTCGACCGCACCCCGTTCTACGCCGAGGGCGGCGGCCAGATCGGCGACACCGGGCGGATCAAGGTCGACTCCGGTGCCGTCATCGAGATCCGCGACTGCCAGAAGCCGGTTCCGGGCGTCTACGTCCACAAGGGCGTCGTGCAGTTCGGCGAGGTCACCGTGGGAGCCAAGGCCCACGCCTCCATCGACAGCCGTCGCCGCACCGCCATCGCCCGCGCCCACTCGGCGACCCACCTCACCCACCAGGCGCTGCGGGACGCGCTCGGCCCGACGGCCGCCCAGGCCGGTTCCGAGAACCAGCCGGGCCGCTTCCGCTTCGACTTCGGGTCCCCGTCCGCCGTTCCCACGGCCGTGATGACCGACGTCGAGCAGAAGATCAACGAGGTGCTCGCCCGCGACCTCGACGTCCGCGCCGACGTCATGGGCATCGACGAGGCCAAGAAGCAGGGCGCCATCGCCGAGTTCGGCGAGAAGTACGGCGAGCGGGTCCGTGTGGTGACCATCGGCGACTTCTCCAAGGAGCTGTGCGGCGGCACCCATGTGCACAACACCTCGCAGCTCGGCCTGGTCAAGTTGCTCGGCGAGTCGTCGATCGGCTCCGGTGTCCGCCGTATCGAGGCGCTCGTCGGTGTGGACGCGTACAACTTCCTCGCCCGGGAGCACACCGTCGTCGCCCAGCTCCAGGAGCTGATCAAGGGACGTCCGGAGGAGCTCCCGGAGAAGGTCTCCGCCATGCTCGGCAAGCTGAAGGACGCCGAGAAGGAGATCGAGAAGTTCCGCGCGGAGAAGGTGCTGCAGGCCGCCGCCGGTCTCGCCGAGTCCGCGAAGGACGTACGGGGCATCGCTCTGGTCACCGGCCAGGTCCCGGACGGCACGACCGCCGACGACCTGCGCAAGCTGGTCCTCGACGTGCGCGGCCGGATCCAGGGCGGGCGGGCCGCGGTCGTGGCCCTGTTCACGGTGTCCGGCGGCAAGCCGCTGACGGTCATCGCCACCAACGAGGCCGCCCGCGAGCGCGGTCTCAAGGCGGGCGACCTGGTTCGCACCGCTGCCAAGACCCTCGGCGGCGGCGGTGGCGGCAAGCCGGACGTCGCCCAGGGCGGCGGCCAGAACCCGGCCGCGATCGGCGAGGCCGTCGACGCGGTCGAGCGGCTCGTGGCGGACACCGCCAAGTGAGCGAGGACGGACAGTCGGGCGCCGACGGCCCGGTGATGCGCCGCGGCCGTCGCCTTGCGATCGACGTCGGGGACGCCCGGATCGGGGTCGCCTCGTGCGACCCCGACGGGATCCTCGCCACCCCGGTGGAGACGGTTCCCGGGCGGGACGTCCCCGCAGCTCACCGCCGGTTGAAGCAGCTGGTCGAGGAGTACGAGCCGATCGAGGTCGTCGTCGGTCTCCCGCGCTCCCTCAAGGGGGGCGAGGGTCCGGCCGCGGTCAAGGTCCGGGGCTTCGCCCAGCACCTCGCCCGCATGATCGCGCCGATCCCGGTGAGGCTCGTCGACGAACGCATGACCACGGTGACGGCCGGCCAGGGACTGCGCGCCTCCGGAGTGAAATCCAAAAAGGGCAGATCGGTCATCGACCAGGCAGCCGCTGTGATCATCCTCCAGCAGGCGCTGGAATCCGAACGGGTGTCAGGTAAAGCACCCGGCGAGGGCGTCGAAGTGGTCATCTGATCGCGATACGGTAACGTTCCGCGCGATGCGACGGCATTCGAACAGTCGCCGCACAGAATGAGGCGGATCGGTAGCCGAGTCGTGAAAGGGCCGACCGCCGCCTCGCGGCTCTAGGGGATCGATGACTGAGTATGGCCGGGGTCAAGACCCCGAACCGTGGCATCCCGAGGACCCGTTGTACGGGGACGGCGGATGGGGAGGACAGCAGGCCCATGCGGCCCAGTCCCCCTACGGCGGCCAGCCGCAGCACTATCCGGAGCAGCCGCAGTACGACAACAGCGGCTGGGGCGACGGCCAGCAGGCCGCCTATGGTCAGGCGCAGCAGCAGTATCAGCAGTACAACGGCCAGTACGACCAGCAGCAGTATGACCAGCAGCAATACGGTCAACGGCATCAGCAGCAGTACGGCCAGCAGACGTACCAGGGGCAGCCGCAGCATCAGCAGCAGCCGTACGACAACAACGGCTGGGGCAACGGAGCGCAGGCCCAGTACCCCGTCGACCCGTCGGACCCGTACGGCCAGCAGGCCGCGTCCTACGGCGGTCAGCAGCCCGACTACTACGGCACCCCGGACGCCTACCCGCCGCCCGAGCCGCCGAGCCGGCGGCGCGCAGAGCCGGAGCCGAGGAGCGACTGGGATCCCGGCCCTGACCAGGGCGAACACGCCTTCTTTGCGGGTGGCGGCGAGGACGACGCCGACGAGCCCGAGGGTGATGACGGCGAGCGGCGGGGCCGGGGCGGCAAAGGCAAAGGGGCCAAGAAGCGCCGTAGCGGATGCGCCTGTCTGGTGGTCGTGCTGGTCTTCGGCGGTGGCATCGGCGGAGTCGGGTACTTCGGTTACCAGTTCTACCAAAATCGTTTCGGCGCGGCCCCGGACTATGCCGGGAACGGCACCAGCCAGACGGTCAACGTCGAGATCCCCAAGGGGGCCGGCGGCTACGAGATCGGCCGGCGGCTGAAGGAGGCCGGCGTCGTCAAGAGCGTCGACGCCTTCGTCACCGCCCAGCAGCAGAACTCCAAGGGCAAGTCGATCCAGGCTGGCGCCTATCTCCTCAAGAAGGAGATGTCCGCCGCGAGTGCCGTCGCGATGATGCTCGACCCGAAGAGCCAGAACAATGTGCTGGTGACACCGGGTCTGCGGAACGTCGCGGTCTACAAGAGGATCGACGAGAAACTCGACCTCAGTTCCGGCACCACCAAGAAGGTCGCCAAGGAGAAATTCAAGAGCCTCGGACTGCCGAGCTGGGCGAACGACAACAGCAAGATCAAGGATCCGCTGGAAGGCTTCCTCTTCCCCGGCACCTATCCCGCCGCCAAGGGAATGAAGCCCGAAACGGTCCTCAAGTCGATGGTCTCCGAGGCCGCCGAGCAGTACGGCCAGTACGACCTGGAGGCGAAGGCCAAGGCGCTCAAGCTGGACGGTCCGCTGCAGGTCATCACGGTCGCGAGCCTCGTCCAGGCCGAGGGCAAGACCGAGGACGACTACCGCAAGATGGCCGAGGTCGTCTACAACCGCCTCAACCTCGCCAACCCCCAGACGTACGGTGCGCTCCAGTTCGACTCGACCTTCAACTACGCGATGGGTCAGAGCAATATCAGGATCACCGAGGCGGAGATCAAGAACAACAAGGACCCGTACAACACCTATTACCACAAGGGCCTGCCGCCCGGTCCGATCGACAATCCCGGTCTGGTCGCACTGAAGGCAAGCCTGAATCCGACGGACGACGGCTGGTTCTACTTCGTCGCGACCGACGGCGTGAACAAAACCGAATTCGCCAAGACCCACGACGAATTCCTGAGGCTCAAGGACAAGTTCAATGAGGCCACGGGCAACTGACGCCCGCCGGGCTGCCGTCCTCGGCAAGCCCATCGCCCACTCCCTCTCCCCGGTGCTGCATCTGGCCGCCTACGAGGAGCTGGGCCTCACGGACTGGTCCTACGACCGGTTCGAGCTCGACGAGGCCGCCCTGCCCGGGTTCGTCGCCGGGCTCGGGCCGGAGTGGGCGGGGCTGTCGGTGACGATGCCGCTGAAGCGGGCCGTGATACCGCTGCTCGACGGGATCAGCGAGACGGCCGCCTCGGTGGAGGCGGTCAACACGGTCCTGTTCACCGAGGACGGCCGCCGCGTCGGCGACAACACCGACATTCCCGGCATGGTCGCCGCCCTGCGGGAGCGCGGGATCGACCAGGTCGGCTCGGCGGCGATCCTCGGCGCCGGAGCCACCGCCTCCTCCGCCCTCGCCGCGCTCTCCCGGATCTGCACCGGGGAGGTCGTCGCCTACGTCCGCAGCGCGGCCCGGGCCGCCGAGATGCGCCGGTGGGGCGAGCGCCTCGACGTCGAGGTGCGGACCGTTGACTGGGCGGACGCCGCCGAGGCCCTGCACGCCCCCCTCGTCATCGCGACCACCCCCGCCGGGGCCACCGACGAACTCGCCCACGCCGTACCCGAGCGGCCCGCGGCCCTCTTCGACGTGCTCTACGACCCCTGGCCCACCGAGCTCGCGGCCCGCTGGTCGATGACCGGCGGGGCCGTCGTCAGCGGCCTCGACCTGCTGGTGCACCAGGCGGTCCTCCAGGTCGAGCAGATGACCGGGTGCCGGCCCGCACCGCTGGACGCCATGCGGAAGGCGGGGGAGCACGCCCTGGCGGCCCGCCACTAGGGGTTCCTCCGTGGTTGCGCACCGTCCGCCTGATGGACCACGGACCGGGCACGCGGCCCGGACGTGGGAGGATCGGGGGTGGCGGACCGGGCCGCGCACCGGGGCGCCGTCGCCGTACGCGAGGACGCGCGTACGCGCAGCAGGACGCAGTACCAGGGCGCGAGACTGAGGAGCACCGTTGAGCAGGTTGCGCTGGCTGACCGCGGGGGAGTCCCACGGCCCCGCACTCGTGGCGACGCTGGAGGGCCTCCCGGCCGGCGTGCCGATCACCACGGAGATGGTGGCGGACCACCTGGCGAGGCGTCGGCTCGGCTATGGCCGCGGTGCGCGCATGAAGTTCGAGCGCGACGAGGTCACCTTCCTCGGCGGCGTCCGGCACGGACTCACCCTCGGCTCCCCGGTCGCGATCATGGTGGGCAACACCGAGTGGCCCAAGTGGGAGCAGGTCATGGCGGCCGACCCGGTCGACGAGGAGATCCTCGCCGGGCTCGCCCGCAACTCCCCGCTGACCCGCCCGCGCCCCGGCCACGCCGACCTCGCGGGCATGCAGAAGTACGGCTTCGACGAGGCCCGGCCGATCCTGGAGCGTGCCTCCGCGCGGGAGACGGCGGCCCGGGTGGCGCTGGGCGCGGTCGCCCGGTCGTACATCAAGGAGACGGCCGGCATCGAGATCGTCAGCCATGTCGTCGAGCTGTGCTCGGTGAAGGCCCCGGGCGGTGTGTACCCCACCCCGGCCGACGTCGAGAAGCTGGACGCCGACCCGCTGCGCTGCCTGGACGCGGACACCTCGAAGGCGATGGTCGCCGAGGTCGACCAGGCCCACAAGGACGGCGACACCCTCGGCGGCGTGGTCGAGATCCTGGCCTACGGCGTCCCCGTCGGCCTGGGCTCGCACGTGCACTGGGACCGCAAGCTGGATGCCCGGCTCGCCGGTGCCCTCATGGGCATCCAGGCCATCAAGGGCGTCGAGGTCGGTGACGGCTTCGACCTCGCGCGCGTGCCGGGCTCCCAGGCGCACGACGAGATCGTCAACACCCCGGAGGGCATCCGGCGCGTCTCCGGCCGCTCCGGCGGCACGGAGGGCGGCCTCACCACCGGTGAGCTGCTGCGGGTGCGGGCCGCGATGAAGCCGATCGCGACCGTGCCGCGTGCCCTGAAGACCGTCGACGTGACCACCGGCGAGGCCACCCAGGCCCACCACCAGCGCTCCGACGTCTCCGCGGTGCCGGCGGCCGGCATCGTCGCCGAGGCGATGGTGGCGCTCGTCCTCGCGGACGCGGTCGCGGAGAAGTTCGGCGGCGACTCCGTGAAGGAGACCCGTCGCAACGTCCAGTCCTACCTCGACCACCTGGGCATCCGATGAGCCCTGTGGTGGTCCTGGTCGGCCCGATGGGCGTGGGCAAGTCCACCGTCGGGCAGTTGCTGGCCGAGCGGCTCGGCGTGGGATACCGGGACACCGACGACGACATCGTGGGTGAGCAGGGCCGGAGCATCGCGGAGATCTTCGTCGACGAGGGCGAGAGCGTCTTCAGGGCCGTCGAGAAGGCAGCGGTGGCCCGCGCGCTGGCCGAGCACGAGGGCGTCCTCGCACTCGGCGGAGGGGCGATCCTGGACGAGGACACCCGCGCCCTGCTGGACGGGCTGAAGGTCGTCTACCTCTCGATGGGCGTCGAGGAGGCCGTCAAGCGCACCGGCCTGAACAC
This sequence comes from Streptomyces sp. NPDC047072, assembly GCF_040643855.1. Taxonomy (NCBI): domain Bacteria; kingdom Bacillati; phylum Actinomycetota; class Actinomycetes; order Kitasatosporales; family Streptomycetaceae; genus Streptomyces; species Streptomyces sp. NPDC047072. The sequence goes on from NZ_JBEYVC010000193.1 coordinate 18,522, forward strand.
CGCCCGCCCGCTGCTCGCCGTCAACCCGCGCAAGCAGTGGCGCGAGCTGATGGACGCGCGGCGGCACCTGTACGAGGGGATCGCGACGGCGGTGGTCGCAACGGACGGCCGTACCCCTGAAGAGGTCACCCAAGTAGCCCTGGACGCACTGGAGTTGAAGGAAGCATGAGCGAGTCGGTGACGCGGATCCAGGTCGGCGGCAGTGCGGGCAGCGCGCCGTACGAGGTCCTGGTGGGTCGTCAACTGCTGGGCGAACTAGGCGCGTTGGTCGGCGACCGGGCCAAGCGGGTCGCCGTGATCCACCCGGAGGCACTCGCCGAGACCGGTGACGCGCTCCGCGCCGACCTCGCCGAGCAGGGCTACGAGGCGGTCGCCATCCAGGTGCCCAACGCGGAGGAGGCCAAGACCGCCGAGGTCGCCGCCTACTGCTGGAAGGCGCTCGGCCAGTCCGGCTTCACCCGCACCGACGTCATCGTCGGCGTCGGCGGCGGCTCCACCACCGACCTCGCCGGGTTCGTCGCCGCGAGCTGGCTGCGCGGGGTGCGCTGGATCGCCGTCCCCACCACGGTCCTCGCCATGGTGGACGCGGCCGTCGGCGGCAAGACCGGTATCAACACCGCCGAGGGCAAGAACCTCGTCGGCGCCTTCCACCCGCCCGCCGGTGTGCTGTGCGACCTGGCCGCGCTGGACTCGCTGCCCGTCAACGACTACGTCTCCGGGCTCGCCGAGATCATCAAGGCCGGGTTCATCGCCGACCCCGTGATCCTGGAGCTGATCGAGTCCGACCCGCAGGCCGCGCGCACTCCGGCCGGGCCGCACACCGCCGAGCTGATCGAGCGCTCCATCCGGGTCAAGGCCGAGGTGGTCTCCTCCGACCTCAAGGAGGCGGGCCTCAGGGAGATCCTCAACTACGGCCACACGCTGGGCCATGCCATCGAGAAGAACGAGCGGTACAAGTGGCGGCACGGCGCCGCCGTCGCCGTGGGTATGCACTTCGCCGCCGAACTCGGGCGCGTGGCAGGGCGGTTGGACGACGCGACGGCCGACCGGCACCGCACCGTCCTGGAGTCCGTCGGACTGCCGCTGCACTACCGCTACGACCAGTGGCCCAAGTTGCTGGAGAACATGAAGGTCGACAAGAAGTCCCGCGGCGACCTGCTCCGCTTCATCGTCCTGGACGGGCTGGGCAAGCCGACGGTTCTTGAGGGACCCGACCCGGCGGTGCTGCTCGCGGCCTACGGCGAAGTCGGCCAGTAGGACCGGCGCAGCGGTACGTCCCGCGACGGGCGTTCCGCCTGATTCGCCGTAGGACATGGGCACTTCGGACCGCCCCCTTTGGTGATCAAAGTGTGGGGCCGGGCCAGGAGGGCC
>NZ_JBEYVC010000194.1:0-19775 GCF_040643855.1 Streptomyces sp. NPDC047072
GTTCCCCGCGCCCCTATAGGTAGGTCCAGTGGAGCCTTCTTTTAGGGGCGCGGGGAACTGCGCGACCAGCCCCCACCGGGCCGTCACCCGACGATCAAGCCAGAAGTCCCGAAGACCGCCACAGCCTTCGCCCGACACCCCTCAGAACCCCTATATCGTCCAGGAAGTCCGTCAACCGCTTCGCGCCGGTCTGCATGACCTCCTTACGGTGCCCACTCGCCTGCACCTGAGCCAAGGCCTCCCGTTGGTCGAGGCCCACGTTCCCGTACACCGCCGGATTCACGAACGCCACCGAGAACACCCGCGCGAACTCACCGGAGGTGACCCGAGTGAACTCCTGCGACCACCGCGGAGCGGTCACCATCTGGCGCCGCAGCTCCTCGCGGGCGTACCGCACATGCCGTGCCTCCTCCACCACATGGATCCGCGTGACCCCCCGGATCAACGGCTGCACCCGCTCGTCCGGGAACGTCAGCCGCTGCATCCAGTCGAGCACCTCCTCCCCGAGCAGCGTCGCCGTGAAGGACCCCGGTGTCGTGGAGATCGTCTTGAACAGCCGCCCGAGCGCCTGATGGGGCCGGCTCACCGGATACCACGGCGTCCCGCCACGGGAGATCAGCCGCGCGAACATCTTGGAGTGCCGGCACTCGTCCTCGATCTCGGTGAGCGCGTACCGCACATGCGCACTCGTCGCCGCCTTGTCGTAGATATGACGGCAGAGCAGCTGCATGAGGATGATCTCGAACCAGATCCCCAGTGAGGCCAGCGCCGCGGCCTCGTGCTGGGAGAGCAGGATCCGCTGCTCCTCGCTCATCCGCTTCCACATCGGGGTGTCGTAGAGCGAGACGAGCTCCGGCGGCCAGAACCACTTGCCCTCCTCGAAGGGCGCGTCCCAGTCCAGTTCCTCGTCGGGGTCGAAGGAGTGCTTCTTGGCGGAGTCGAGCAGTCGTTCGGCCACCTGCTCCCGGTCCTTGAGCAGACCGAGCGCGTCACGCAGCCCTTCGAGCGCGTCGACTTCTGTCAGACTCGTCATGGCACTTATGAGACTGCTTGTCAGCAAGCCCGTCAATCCCCCGCGCACGACTTGTTGACCCCGCGTCTACGAAGGGGCAGCCTGCGGGACATGCCGACATTCGACCTGTACACCACCGAACCCGGGGACCCCCACTGGCAGGTACCGGCCACCGGCAAAGCGCGTTTCAGCTGGGAGTACGACGACGGCCGCGAACGCCTCCTCGCCCTCTACCAGAAGGGCAAGGACAAGCAGTGGGACGGACAGAAGCGCATCGACTGGGACCTCGAAGTCGATCCGCACGACCCCCTCGGCACCCCCGACGAGTCCATCTCCGTCTACGGCACCAGGTACTGGACGAAGTTCACCGACCACGACAAGGGCGAACTCCGCAAGCACCTCGCCTCCTGGCAGTTCAGCCAGTTCCTGCACGGCGAGCAGGGCGCGATGGTGTGCGCCGCGCGGATCGTCGAGTCCGTGCCCGACCTCGACGCCAAGCTCTACTCGGCGACCCAGGTCATGGACGAGGCCCGGCACGCGGAGATCTACGGGGCCGTTTCCTGCACGAGAAGATCGGGCTGCTGTACCCGATCAACGACAACCTCCAGTCGCTGCTGGGCGACACGCTCCGCGACTCCCGCTGGGACATGCCCTACCTCGGCATGCAGGTCCTCATCGAGGGCCTCGCGCTGGCCGCGTTCGGCATGATCCGCGACACCACCGACAAGCCGCTGCCGAAGCAGATCCTCGCCTACGTCATGCAGGACGAGGCCCGGCACGTGGCCTTCGGCCGGATGGCGCTGCGGGACTACTACCGGCAGCTCTCCGACGCCGAACTGCGCGAGCGCGAGGAGTTCGTCATCGAGGGCTGCTATCTGATGCGCGACCGCCTGCGCGGGGTCGAGGTGCTGGAGAACTTCGGCATCCCGAAGGCGGAGGCCGAGGAGTACGCCGAACGCTCCGAATTCCTCGCCCTCTTCCGCCGGTTGCTCTTCTCCCGGATCGTCCCCTGCGTCAAGGACATCGGCCTGTGGGGCAAGCGCCTCCAGCAGGCCTACGTCGACATGGGCGTCTTCGAGATGGGCGACTCCAGCCTCGATCTGCTGATGCACCAGGACGAGGAGATCGCGGAGCAACTCGACGCGGAGCGCTTCGCGGCGGAGGAACGGGAGCGGGTCGCGGAGGTGGAGCGGACCGTCGAGGCGGGGGCGGGGGAGTGAGAGCGGCCGTCCCTCAGCGCCAGTCGTAGGCCTTCACCGGCGGTTCCAGCGGCCCGCTCTTCTTGCCGACCCAGAGCAGCCGGTCGCCGTGCAGATGGATCGTGTACGGCTCGTCCTCTTTCACCCGCAATCGGCGCCGCGCCACCCGACGGCCGTCGGCCGGGTCGATCACCTCGACCTCGCACAGCCACGAGACGGTGGTGTCTTCGTGCGAGTCCTCGAAGTGCTTCAGGGCGACGACATGGCCGCGGTGGCAGGTCAGCGCATCGAAGCCCCGGCCGTCCCACGTCCACAGGTGCCGCCCTGTCGACAGCGAGAACCCGGCGAGGCGGAACAGATACTCGGACGACGGCACGTTGACGAACGTCATCAGGGTGTCCCCGGCCCAGGTGACCCACCGCCGGCGGTCGGTGATGCGCCAGGACTCGTGTGCCACCGCCCTGGAGCCCTCGCCGGCCGACGAGAACTCCGTGACCGTGTTCCCGTCGGAGTCCAGCCGGAGCAGACGGTCCGTGCCCCGCCGTCCCTCGCCCTCGACGGAGATCAGCAGCGGCGCGGCGCTGACCAGCTCCGCCTTCGCCACGGGACCGTCGACGGCCAGCGGCTTCTTCCAGAGCACGCGGCCGTCGGTGACGGAGACCGCCCGGACGGTGGCGGCCCCCGCGCGCAGGGTGAGTACGTAGAACCGCTCGCCCGCGGCCCCGATCCGCACCCCGTGGTCGGGGCCGTGCCGCATGACCCACACCTGTCGTCCGGTACGGCGGTCCAGCCCGACGACGGCCTCCCCGGTGGCGACGAGCGCGTGCTCGCCGGAGAGGGCGACGCTGCCGGGCCGGAGACCGGAGCTGTGGTGCCAGAGCTCGTCGAGGTCCCGTGGCACCGTCCACAGCGCCTTGCCGGACGTCATGTCGAGAGCGGTGACGCGGGCCTGCTTCCGTCCTTCGCGGGTGTCCGGCCAGTGGACCAGCAGGCCCACGCCGTCGACCACCTCGTCGGTCATGGCCGCCAGCACGTCCCGCCCCGGCACCTGCCAGCTCCAGCGCTCCGCGCCGGTCCCGGTGTCGAAGGCCCGCAGCCGGTCGAAGGCGGCCCTGACGACGAGCCCGTCGTGGAGCAGGCTGCCCAGCGTCTCCCGGTCGTCATGACCGGAGTGCCGGGCCACCCACATCGGCTTCAGCTTCCGCAACCGCCGTCTGGGCAGCCATGCCGACTCCGGCGCCTTGTCCTCGTACACGCGTCCCCACCCACGAAGATCCGATACCGGGGGGGAAGCCTACGGGGCTCAGACCGAGCAGCCCAGGTCGTCCGGGATCTCCAGGGCGACCGGGGCGGCCGCGCCCGCGGGGAACGACGTCCGGAGCGTGAAGGCGTACGGCGTAGGGCCGTTGGTGCGCAGGTGCAGCAGCCGGGACTCGGCCTCCGCGACCGTGGGGCGGTGGCCCGCCGGGACCCACCACATCGCCACCATCGCCTCCTGGACCCGCTCGAAGAACTCCCTGCGGCGGGCCAGCATCTCGCGGTGTCCGCCCTGGTACATGTACGCGGTCAGCGCGTTCGTGTCCCGCCACACCGACATGTTGATGATCAGCCACTCGTCGCCGAAGACGGGCACGGACGTCGCGTCGCCGCTGTCGTCCTGGAGCCGCCAGACGAATCCGTCGGCCGCGTCCGCGTCGGCGTTCACGGGGTCGAGGTTGTCGACGAAGTCCTTCAACTGCGGGGAGTCGAGGGGGGCTTTGAGGCGGCCGATGTTCACCTGGGCGAGTTCGTACGCGGCTGAATTCATGTACCGAACGTTAGGTAGGTGCGAGCGGCGGCTTCAACCCCCGTCTCACTCCTTGGAGTTGAGCACCGCCTCCATCACCGCCCGGGCGATCGGCGCCGCCATCCCGCCCCCGGTGATGTCCCGACGGTCCGCCGAGGCGTCCTCCACCACCACCGCCACCGCGACCCCCGGCTCCATGTCCCGCGCGCCCTGCGCCCAGGAGACGAACCAGGCGTACGGCGTCCCGGAGTTGCCGACGCCGTGCTGCGCGGTGCCGGTCTTGCCGCCGACGATCGCGCCGGGGATGGCCGCGTTGGTGCCGGTGCCGTCCGTGACCACCTCGGTCATCAGCTCCTTGAGCCGGACCGCGGTCGCCGGGTGCATCGCCTGCCGCACCGGACGCGAGCCCGCCGTGGCCACCGTGTCGCCGTCGTCGGTGGTCGTGCGCTGCACCAGGTAAGGGGCCCTGATCTGCCCGCCGTTGGCCACCGCCGCCGCGACCATCGCCATCTGCAGGGGAGTGGCCCGGGTGTTGAACTGCCCGATCGAGGACAGCGCCAACTGCGCCTTGTCGACGGCCGGGTCGAAGGTGCTCGGCGCCACCGAGAACGGGATCCGCAGCGAGATGTCGTTGAAGCCGAAGGCGTGCGCGGTGGCCGTCATGTCCCCGACCCCCACGTCCACGCCGAGCTTCGCGAACACCGTGTTGCACGACCACTTGAATGCCTCCCTGAGCGAGAGGTCCGCGCAGCCGTCCGACTCGTTGGTGAGCGAGGTCCGGGTCCCGGGCAGGGTGTACGGCGCGGGCGAGTCGGTCGGCGCGTCCACGTCCGTGACGACCCCCGCGTCCAGCGCGGCGGCCGCGGTCACCACCTTGAACGTCGAACCCGGCGGATAGGTCTGCCGTACCGCCCGGTTGAGCATCGGCTTGTCCACGTCCGCGTTGAGCCGGGCCCAGGACCGGCCCACCGCCGCGCTGTTGCCCGACAGCACGGAGGGGTCGTACGAGGGCGAGGAGACGAGGGCCAGGATCCGCCCGGTCGCCGGCTCGATCGCGGCCACCGCGCCCTTGCGCCCGCCCAGACCGCCGTAGGCCGCCTCCTGCGCGGCCCGGTCGAGCGTGGTCACCACGTCGCCTCCCGGGCTGCGGCGGTGCACGAAGTCGTTCCACAGCGGGAACGGCGTGAGCAGCGGATCCGCCCCCGACAGCACCGGGTCCTCGGCGTGCTCCAGCAGGCTGGTGCCGTACTCCTGCGAGGCGAAGCCGGTGACCGGGGCGTACAACGGCCCTTGCGTGTACGTCCGTTCGTAGCGCAGCTGCTCCCCGGTGTCCCGGGATCCGGTGACCGCCCGCCCGCCGACCAGGATGTCGCCGCGCTGCCGGCCGTACTGGGCGATGAACTGGCGGCGATTGGCCGTGTTGTCGTCGTAGGTCCGGGCCTGGAAGACCTGCACGCGGGTGGCGTTGACGAGCAGGGCGAGGAAGAGCAGGGCGCAGAAGCAGGCCGCGTGCCGGACGTAGCGGGTCACGGCGCCTCCTTGCCGTCGTACTGGCGGCGGGCCGAGTCGCTCACCCGGATCAGCAGGGCCACGATCGCCCAGTTGGTGACGACCGACGAGCCGCCCTGGGCGAGGAACGGCATCGCCATGCCCGTCAGCGGGATCAGCCCGCTCACCCCGCCCGCGATCACGAACACCTGGAGGGCGACGATCGACGCCAGCCCCACGGCCAGCAGCCGCCCGAAGGGGTCGCGCAGGGCTAGGGCGGCCCGGTAGCCGCGCTCCACGAGGAGAGCGTACAGCAGGAAGATCGCGCACAGGCCGGCCAGGCCCAGCTCCTCGGCGGCCGTGGCGAGGATGAAGTCCGACTTGACGGCGAAGCCGATGAGGACGGAGTGCCCGAGGCCGAGCCCGGTGCCGAGGATCCCGCCCGCCGCGAAGGCGAACAGCGACTGCGCGAGCTGGTTCGGCCCCTGCCCGGCCTCGATCGACGCGAACGGATGCAGCCAGTCCTCGACCCTGCTGTGCACATGCGGCTCCAACCGCCCCACCGCGTAGGCACCCAGGGCCGCCAGCAGCAGCCCCAGCGCGATCCAGCCGGTCAGCCCGGTGGCGACGTACAGCATGACCACGAACAGCCCGAAGAACAGCAGCGAGGTCCCGAGGTCCCGCTCCAGCACCAGGACGCCCACGCTGACCAGCCAGATCGCGAGCAGCGGGCCGAGGACCCGGCCCGTGGGCAGTTGCAGCCCCCAGATCCGGCGGCCCGCGTACGCCAGCGCGTTGCGGTTGTCGGCGAGGTACGCGGCGAAGAACACCGCGAGCAGCACCTTCGCGAACTCCCCGGGCTGGATGGAGAACCCGGCGATCCGGATCCAGATGCGGGCGCCGTTCACCGCGGGGAAGAGGATCGGCAGGGTCAGCAGCACGAGCGCGGCGGCGACGCAGACGTAGGCGTACCGCTGGAGCACGCGGTGGTCGCGCAGCGCCAGCACGACCACGATGAACAGGCCCACCCCGACCGTCGACCACACCAGCTGGGCGGGGGCCGCGCGGTCACCGGGCGTCTCCAGGTCCAGCCGGTAGATCAGGACCAGGCCCAGGCCGTTGAGCAGCACGGCGATGGGCAGCAGCAGCGGATCGGCGTACGGCGCCCGCAGGCGTACGGCGAGATGGGCGACGAGCGCGAGCACACCGAGCCCGGCGCCGTAACCGGCGGCGCCGGGCGGGACGGTGCCGTGCCGGGCGAGGCCGACAGCGCAGTAGCCGTACACGCAGAGCAGGACGGCGAGGACGATGAGGGCCAGTTCGATGCCACGGCGCCGGGGCAGGCGTACCGCGGAGGCGGGGGTGTCCGCGGGGGCCACGGTGGTTCCGGCCTTGGTCATGTCCGGAACCTACCCAAATATGGCTTGTTTCCCGCCGGGTTTCAGCACCAGCGCGGCGCGGGCCCGATGTTGTCGATGTACCGGGCCGCGCCCCACGCCCAGGTGCCGTCCGTGAGGAGGTACCAGAGGGGGTTGCCCTGGATGGTCTGGCCGGAGGTCTTGCAGAAGATGTGCACGACCTCGCCCTGGTAGGCGTACCGGATGATCTGCCCGCCCCGGTTCGGCGCGGCCCGCAGCGCCAGCGAACTGGCCGTCACGACGCCCTTGTACAGCTTCGGGTTGTGGTGCTGCTGCTGGTGGTTGCCCCAGTCGCCGCGGTCCCCCCAGTCGTCGTCGGCGACAGCGGGCGTGACGGCGGCCGCGGCGACGACGGCCCCGGCGGCGAGGGCTATGGAAACACGGGAACGCAGAGACACGAAGACCTCCAAAAGAGGACGAACCTGACTATCCGCCACGCTAAGAGGAAGGAAAGAAGGTCGCCTTTTGGGCTAACCCACACGTGAACCCACCCAGGGGCGCGGGGAACTGCGCGACAAGCCCCCACCGGTGGTCACTCGCTCGACGACCGCAAGACCAACGTCGCGACCGCCCCACCACTCGCCGCGTTCGAAAACGAGAGCCGCGCCCCCAACACTTCCGCCTGCCCCACCGCGATGGTCAGCCCGAGACCATGCCCCGTAGCCCCACCCTCCGTCCGAAACCTCTGCGGCCCATGCTCCACGAGGTACTCCGGATACCCGTCCCCGTGATCCCGCACGGTCACCACAGGCCCGTCAACCGTCAGAGACACCGGCCCCCGACCATGCCGATGCGCGTTGGCCACCAGGTTCCCCAACACCCGCTCCAGCCGCCGCCGATCCGTCTCCACGGCCACATCCCGCACCACGACGACCTCCGTGGACGTCCCCGACGCCCGCACCACCCGCTCGGCCAGCGCGGCGAGCGGCTCCGTGCCCCACTCCACCCGCTCCCGCCCCGTGTCCAGCCGCGAGATCTCCAGCAGATCCTCGGTCAGCGTCCTGAGCGCCCCCACCCGGTCCCGCACCAGCTCCGTCGGCCGCCCCGGCGGCAACAGCTCCGCCGCCGCGTGCAGCCCGGTCAGCGGCGTCCGCAGCTCATGCGCGACATCCGCCGTGAACCGCTGCTCGCTCAGCAGCTTGCCCTGCAGGGAAGCCGCCATGGAGTCCAGCGCCGCGGCGACGGCGGCCACCTCGTCCTGCGGTCGCGACGGCTCCTTGCTCCGCGGATCGTCCACGCGCGCGTCGAGGTCGCCCGCGCTGATCCGCCGCGCCACCCGCGCCGTGGTGTCCAGCCGCCGCGTCACCCGGGTCACCGCGAACGCCCCGACCAGCAGCGTCGCCGTGATCGCCAGCGCCGACGACCACAGGATCGCCCGGTCCAGCCCCTCGATCGTGCGGGTGCCCTGTGAGTAGTCGACCTCGACGGCCAGCGCCCGGCCGTCGTCCACCGGACCCGCCGCCCACATCGTGGGGCGCCCGCGGTGCTCGCCGACCATCGTGCCGCGGTCCCCGGCCGCCGCCAGCGCCCGCAGCGACGCGGGCAGGTCCGGCGGGTCGACCCCGGCGTCCCACATCAGCGAGTCCCCGGCCTCGTACGACCGGGTCGCCTCCGTGAGCTTGCTCAGCGCCAGCTCCCGGGCCTGGCCGACGGTCTGGTTGGTCACCGAGACGTGCACGAGCACGCCGAGCAGCGCGGCGAGGGCGCAGCACATCACGGTGATGAAGACGGCGGCCTTCACGGCGAGGGTGCCGGCCCAGCGGGGCAGCGCGAGCCTCATCGGGTGGCGCTCGGGGAAGGACTCGGGGAAGGCGAGGCGGTCAGGCCGCGGCCCTTGTCCTGGGAGTCGGTGCGCAGCATCTCGTCATGGGTCAGCAGCATCGACTTCTGCTGCGGGTCCCAGGTCCACTGCAGCCGGTACTCGTACCCCGGCACCTCCGACGGCGAGCGGATGATGAGGGACCGCGCGGCCAGCTCCACCCCGCTCACCGCGTCCTCCCAGTGCATGACCTGGACCAGGCGGTGCTTCTCCACGGTGTACACGCGGACGGCGGTGATGTTGCCGGGCAGTTGCTCGAAGCCCAGGGTCAGCTCGTCGTGTCCGTCGCCGGTGAGGTCGCGGTAGTACGCCTTGAAGACGGGGCACTTGCGGCCCTCCGCCCCGGGCTTGCCGCAGTAGGCGATCCGGCGGGCGGTCTCGTCGTAGGCGCCCTCGGAGTAGTCGCCGGGGCTGGCCTTGATCTCGGCGCGGACGACGGCGACCGGGTCCACCGCGCGGATGTCGTCGCCGGGTACGGAGACGCCCTTGACGACGACGTTCTCCACCTCGCCGATCTGGAAGGCGGGCTTGGAGGCGGGGGTCAGTTCCGGCCACAGCCGGTCGGGGCTGATGGCGGTGGCCGTGGAGCCCGCGCCGACCAGGTCGCCGGCGTCGCCGCAGCCCGCCAGGGCGGCCGTCAGCAGCACGGCGACGGCGACCGCGCGCAGACGGGTCGCGCGGCGGGTCGCGCGGCGCGGTCGGGCTGGCGGGGCGGGCGGCACTGGGCTCCTGGTGACTTCGGACAGCGAGGTGCTCTCGGGACGCGGGCAGACAGGCGTGTCGGCCCCGAACACATTATTCGCAGGGAGGTTCCTGTGCGTTCCGGTGCCTCCGATCGGCCCCGCTACCCCTTGCTACTCGAGGAGTTCCTCCAGCAGCCGGGCCGTCGACAGCCCCGCCCGGAGGTACTCGACGAACAGGTCGTTGTGCAGTGCCCACGGGGAGCGCCGGGCCCGGATCAGCCGGATCGCCTCGTCGGGGGTGTGTCCGCGCCGGATCAGGGTCTGGGCGACGACCAGGCCGGAGCGGTTGTAGCCGCTGTAACAGCGGACGAGGACCCTGCGGCCCTCGTCCAGCGCGTCGCCCGCGGCCTGTGCCAGCCGGATCACCCCCGCGAGCTGGGTGCCGTCCAGGGGGCCGTCCGGGATCGGCCACACATGGTGCTCGACACCCGGGTCCGGACCGTGCTCCGGCAGCCTCAACAACGTCTGCACCAGATCGAATTCGTCGCGGACGACCGCGAACTCCACTTGTCCGGAAGGCCCCTTGAACTCGTGCCCGCCCATCCACAGCCCCGGCACGATCTCGCTCCACGGCCGATCCGGACTCGGCACCCCGGCTTGCTTCCCGCGCGACCGCAACGGCGCCTCCCCAAGCCCCCGCCAGCAACAAGCCCTGCACAAGCCCTGCAACAAGCCTTGCGACTCTCCCCAAAGGTAACCGCCTTCTTGCCGGGGCAGCACCCCGCCTGTTCCCATGGTCGATGGGGTGATGGCACATGAGCGGACTGCGTGTCGTGCCGGCCTGGCGTCATGGTCAGGAACGGCTGTACGTGTGTCTCACGGACGGCAGGAACATCGCCTGGTACGACCGTGAGGCCGCCCGGATCAATCTGCTGAGCGACGACCGGCGGGAGGACGTCCTGGACGCCCTCGGCCCCTTCCTGAGCGGCCCCGTCGCCGTCGGCCCGCCGCCCGTGCCGTCCCCGGCGGAGCTGGCCCGCCTCTCCCTGCACCCGGACGACGACCTGGCCCCCAACCGCCCCGGCGAGGCCCTCCAGATCGCCCTGGACCGCGACCCGGCATCCCCGCACCGGATCCGCCGCGACCCCAGGAGGCGCGCCCTGGAGGCCGAACAGACCGTCGGCGACGCCCTGGACCGCCTCGACGGCGCCGGCTGGCACGCCCTGCACTCCGTGCCCCTGCCCGGCGGCGACCGCGTCCACCACCTGGTCATCGGCCCCGGCGGCCTGTTCGCCGTGCACGCCCTGTACGCCCGCAAGCAGAAGGTCACGGTCGCCGACCCGATGGTCGGCCTCGGCCGCCACGACCCCCGGCCCCTGCTCCGCCGCGTCCGCGCCGACGCCGACCGCGCCTCCTACGCCCTGACCGCCGAGGTCCACCCGGTCCTGGCTCTCGTAGCGCCCGCCGACGTCTCGGTCGCCCTCCCGCCCCGCGAGGTCCGCGTCCTCAGGGACACGGACCTCACCGACCTCGCCCGTCTGGGCGGCGTCCTCAAGCCGGCCGACGTGGAGGCCCTGCACGCGATGGCCCGCGACCGCCACACCTGGACGAAGGTGTAGTCACCCGAGCGGCCGGAAGTACCGCTCCAGCGTCCGCTCCCCGATCCGCCGCCCGACCTCGTTGCCCACGACGTCCGCGGTGCGGAAGTGGATCCCGCTCCAGATCCGCGCCCCGATCACGTCCCGGTTGAAGTCGGCGGCCCGGGTGTACGTCCGGGTGGTCCCGGTCACCGCCGAGGAGACCCGCAGGTCGATGTCCCCGCCGGTCAGTCCGTCGAGTACGGCCATGACGGCGCCGTCGTTGGCGCAGTGCCCGCCGATGTACTCCGGGTACGGCGGTGTCCGCAGCAGCGGCTCCCACGCCGGGTCGGCCTCGGTGGCCGGGTTGGAGTCCGTGTCGGCCAGCCGGACCGCGTGGACCGGCCGCCAGAACGCGTAGCCGAACTTGGCGTTCCAGGTGGTGATCGTGGCGTCGGCGGCGGCCGTGTTGGCGGCGGCGAACAGCCGGGCCGCGTCGACGATGTCCAGCTTGTGCCGGGTGACGTGGTCGGCGTAGGCACGCTGGAGCTGCTGCGGCAGCGGGTCGGAGAAGAACAGCGCGGTCTCGGTCTGCCAGGGCGTCCGCGCGGTGCTGTTCCTCGCGCCGACCGCCTTCACCTCGGCCAGGTCACGGGCGTACCGCTTCGAGGTGAGCGCGGGCGGCGGACCCGGCACGAACCGCGCCGGGTCGTCGAAGGTCATCGGCCGCACCTTGCCAAGCCACGGGTTCACGGCCGGGCTGTACGAGGGCGGCGCGGGGCGCCAGACCCCGGGCGCCGGCTTCGGGTCGAACGGCACCTCGGCGCCCCGCCCGTCGTTCTCGCGCAGCGCGATGATCCGGTCGGCGGCCCGCTCACCGAACCGGACGCCCTGCTTCTCCGCCCTGCCGTCCGGGATCTTCGCGAGCGAGGCGGCGTAGGCGGTCTCGATCCGCCGCTTCGAGGCCGGGAAGTAGGTGAGCAGCACCTTGCGGGCGGCGGCGGCAGCGGCCGCCTCGGAGGAGGCCTCGCGCGGGCCGTGGGCGTGCCACTTGTAGGGGGCGTAGCGGCCCTCGATGCCGACGACCGCGTTGTAGACGGCGGTCGAGACGAAGCCGTACCAGAGGAAGGGCTCGGCCGTGGGCCGCTGGGCGTCCACCGCCACGACGTCCATGGCGGTCCTGCTCCAGTCGGTGATCACGGCGGCGGACGGCTCGGGGGCCGCCCGCGAGGGTGTGGCCGCCCAGGGGAGGGCGGTCAGGGCGAGGGCGCTCAGGACGGTGGTGAGGGCACGGGCGGACGGTCGGATGTGCATGCGGCTCCTTTTGTCGGGGGTCAGGGGAGCGGGCCCGCCCGGTCCGGATCGAGAAGCGGGGCCAGCAGGTCGCCGTAGTCCTGGATACGCGGGCCCAAGTCCCCGGCGAGGAAGGAGAGTTGTGAAAGCGCCCCGCACCTCTCCAGCTCGTCCCAGGTCACCGGCGTCGACACGGTGGGCTCGGGGCGGGCGCGCAGGGTGTACGGGGTCGCCGTGGTCTTCCGCGCGGCGTTCTGGCTCCAGTCGACGAAGACCTTCCCGGGGCGCAGGCTGCGGGTCATCCGGTGCACGACCAGCCGGGGCAGCGCCCGCTCGGCCTCCACCGCCAGCTCCTTGGCGTACTCCGAGACCCGGTCGGACGACGCTCCGCGCACCGCCGCCAGCAGATGCAGCCCCTTGGAGCCGGAGGTCTTGGCGTACGCCTCGATCCCGTCCGCCGCCAGCCGCTCCCGCAGCCACAGGGCGACCTCGCAGCAGTGGACGATCGTCGCCGGCGGACCGGGGTCCAGGTCGAAGACGAGCCGGTCGGCCTCGCCGGGGTCGCCGATCAGCCACTGGTGGGTGTGGAACTCCGTCACCAGGTTCGCCGCCCACATCAGGCTCGGCAGGTCCTGCACCAGCACCATCCGGGCGGGCCCCTCCGAGCGGGGGACCTCGGCGGTGGTGACCCAGTCGGGCGTACCCGGCGGGACGTTCTTGGTGAAGAACACCTGCCCGTCGGGGCCGTCCGGATAGCGCAGGAAGGACACCGGCCGGTCCCGCAGATGGGGCAGCAGGACCTCGGCGGTGGTGGCGTAGTAGTGCAGCACCTCGCCCTTGGTGAAGCCGGTCGCCGGATACAGCACCTTCTCCAGGTTGCTGAGCGCGAGCCGTCGCCCCTCCACCTCTGTGATCGGCGTCATACCATGAGAATTCCAGACATTTGGGAAAGGGTCCCTGTTGTGCGATCCATATGGAACGGCGCCATCTCGTTCGGCCTGGTCAGCATCCCGATCAAGCTGGTCAACGCCACCCAGAGCCACTCGATCTCCTTCCGTCAGATCCACACCGAGGACGGCGGCCGCATCCGCTACCGCAAGGTGTGCGAACTGGAGGACCGCGAGGTCGCCCAGGCGGAGATCGGCAAGGGGTACGAGGACGCGGACGGCACGATCGTGCCGATCACCGACGAGGACCTGGCCCATCTGCCGCTGCCGACGGCGAAGACCATCGAGATCGTGGCGTTCGTGCCGGGCGACCGGATCGACCCGCTCCAGATGGACGCGGCGTACTACCTCCAGGCGGGCGGGGCGGCGGCCGCCAAGCCGTACACCCTGTTGCGGGAGGCGCTCAAGCGCAGCAACAAGGTGGCCGTCGCCAAGTTCGCGCTGCGCGGGCGGGAGCGGCTCGGGATGCTCCGGGTGGTGGAGGACGCCATCGCCCTGCACGGGCTGCTGTGGCCGGACGAGGTCCGCGCGCCCGAGGGGGTCGCACCGGACACCGCGGTGACGGTGAGCGACAAGGAACTCGACCTCGCCGACGCGCTGATGGACACCCTCGGCGAGATCGACCTCGACGACCTGCACGACGAGTACCGCGAGGCCCTGGAGGAGGTCGTCGCCGCGAAGGCCGCGGGCGAGACCCCGCCGGAGGCGCCCGAACCGGCACGCGGCGGCAAGGTCCTCGACCTGATGGCCGCGCTGGAGAAGAGCGTCCGCGAGGCGAAGGAGTCACGGGGCGAGACGGCGGAAGAGACCCCGGCAGAGGTCAGACGGCTCCCTCAGCGCAAGACGGCGCGGGCCGCGCCGAAGGCGACGGGCGGCAAGAAGTCGACGGCGAAGAGCGCCACGGCGAAGAAGACGGCCGCGGCCAAGAAGACGACGGCGGCGAAGAAGACGACCGCGAAGAGCACCTCGGCCGCCGCGAAGAGCACCGCCGCCAAGAAGACGACGGCCAAAAAGACGGCGACCAAGCAGGCGGCGGCCAAGAAGACCACCGCCCGCAAGCGCACCGCGTGAGCGATCGTCAGCCGACGACCTTCGCGGACTCGATGATCACCGGCTGGGTCGGGACGTCGCCGTGCCCGCCCTTGGTGGCCGTACGGACGCCCTTGATCTGGTCGACGACGTCCTGGCCCTCGACGACCTTGCCGAAGACGGTGTAGCCCCAGCCCCGCATGTCCTTCGACGTGTGGTTGAGGAAGTCGTTGTCCGACACGTTGACGAAGAACTGCGCGGTCGCCGAGTGCGGGTCGCTCGTGCGCGCCATCGCCACGGTGTACGCGGTGTTCTTCAGCCCGTTGTCGGCCTCGTTCTGCACCGGCGCGAGGGTCGGCTTCTGCTTCATCTCCGCGGTGAACCCACCGCCCTGGACCATGAAGCCGTCGATGACGCGGTGGAAGATGGTGCCGTCGTAGTGGCCGTTCCCGACGTAGGTCAGGAAGTTCTCGACGGTCTTGGGCGCCTCGGCCTCGGCGAGTTCGAGAACGATACGGCCGAAGTTCGTGGTCAGCTCGACCCTGGACATGGGGATCGTCCCTTTCTGGTGGGGCATGACCTCTCGTGGGGCATGACCGCAGCATCTTTTCACACGGCGTCGGGCCTGCCGGGGCGCACTGTCGGACCCGCCGGGGCGCACCGTCAGGCCCGCCGGGGCGTGAGGGCCTCCCGCCGGAACGCCCACCGCAGCTCCGGCTCCACCACCGAACGGAACACCCGCCGCACCGGCGCCGTGCACAGCGCGGTCACGACCCCGGCGCCGACGAGCGCGGCCACGGCCACGCCGAGCGGCCCCCGCATCCACGCCGGGTCGTACCAGCCCCACGCGCGGGCGCCCTGCACGAGGAAGCCGTGCAGCAGATAGCCGTACAGCGTGCCCGCGCCGAGCGCCGTGAACCAGGTCCGCCGACTCGGCACCAGCGCGAGGAAGCAGGCGACCAGGACCAGCGAGCAGCCGAAGGTCAGCAGGGTCATCACCGGCCCGGACCAGAAGGGCGCGCCCAATTCCTGGGCGCTGTCCCGGTGGTAGAGCCAGGCCGACGTCATCCGCGGCACCGCCCAGTACGCGGCCACGAGCGCGCCCGCGAGTACCCCCGCCGCTGACAGCCGTACCGCCCGCTGCCGCAGCAGCCGGAAGTGCTCGGGCCGCAGCAGCAGCCCCACCACGAAGTACGGCAGGAACTGCAGGACCCGCTGGAGGTCGAGGTCGTTCCCGATCGACGGCGTGAGGGTCGCGAGCATCGCCACGGCCAGCGCGACCGGCAGCGGGGCGCGCAGCCGCGTCCACAGCGGGGTGGTCAGCCGCCACACGAACAGGGCCACCAGGAACCACGTCAGATACAGCGGGTCCAGCAGGCTGATCGGCCGGTCCGGGTCGTGGTCGGTCCAGCGCGTGAACAGGGTGTACGCCGTCTCGAACACGACGTACGGCACGACGAGCCCGGTGAGCAGCCGCCGCAGCCGCGCCGGGCTCGCGTCGAAGTTCCGCGAGAAGTACCCGGAGACGACGATGAACGCCGGCATGTGGAAGGCGTACACCAGCAGGTACAGCGCGGAGACGGTCCGGCTGCCGTCCCGCAGCGGCTCCCACGCGTGCCCGATGGCGACCAGGACGATCGCCAGGTACTTGGCGTTGTCGAAGAGGGCGTCCCGCTCCCCGGGAACTCGC
Source organism: Streptomyces sp. NPDC047072 (assembly GCF_040643855.1). Lineage (NCBI taxonomy): Bacteria > Bacillati > Actinomycetota > Actinomycetes > Kitasatosporales > Streptomycetaceae > Streptomyces > Streptomyces sp. NPDC047072. Next base: position 15,942 of record NZ_JBEYVC010000194.1, read on the forward strand.
TGTGACATCCCAGCCGCCTCACCACTCACCGCCCGCCCAAACCGAGGACGTGTGTGCGGGTGTTCACCTTCCGGTGGGCGGTGCGTCGGCGCCGGACGCACGGCATGATCAGGGGATGGATGCTGAGGAGGGGACGGCGGAGATCTCGTCGCCCGAGGAGGCCGCGAACAACGCGCTGGTGCTGGCGTTCGGGCGGTTGCAGGGGGCAGCGAACCGGCTCGAGTACCTTCTCGGGCGCTCGCTGGAGCAGGAGTGCGGCATCAGCCATCTGATGTTCGAGGTGCTGCTCATCCTCGGCCGGGCGGGCGAGCCCGGTCTGTCGATGCGGGCCGTCGCGCAGGAGCAGGTGCTGACCACGGGCGGCGCCACCCGCCTGGTGGACCGGATGGAGGCGGCCGGACTGGTCGAGCGCGCCGAGGACCCCGGCGACCGGCGCGGGCGGCTGGTGCGCCTGACGCCGCTGGGCGCGGAGACGACCGTACGGGCGTCCCGGCTGCACGTGGAGAACATCCGGCGCCACTTCCTGGCCCCCCTGCCGGCCGACCACCGCGAGCGGTTCGCCGAGGACCTGCGGATACTGAGTCACAGCGCGCGGGACGAGTTGCCCCGCCTGCCCTGACGGACCTCCAGGTGTGGCGACCGTCACGCGCCTATGGGAATGTCTGACGAGTCAGTTACTGTTCTCTCAGGCGAAAGCGCTTCGCACCGGGCGGGCGCCACACCTTCTCCGAGGTCTTCGATGCAGCTCGTCTACGCCTTCGACGCCTACTGCGGCTGGTCGCACGGCTTCACCCCGACCCTGCGCGAGGTCGCCGCCCGCCACCCGGAGCTGCCCGTCGAGGTCGTCTCCGGCGGCCTGTTCACCGGCCCCCGCGCGGTCCCGATCCGGCAGTTCGGCTACGTCCAGGGCGCCAACGCCCAGATCGCCGACCTGACCGGCGCCGAGTTCGGCGAGGCCTACGACCGGCTGATCGCCGACGGCTCGTTTGTGATGGACTCCGAGGCCGCCGCCCGCGGAGTCGCCGCCCTGCGCCGGGCCGCCCCCGAGCGCGCGGCCGAGCTGGCCGGCGCCCTCCAGGAGGCCTTCTACGTCGACGGACTGAGCCTGTCCGACCCCGCGACCTACCGGAAGGTCGCCGCCGCGGCCGGACTGGACGCCGACGCCGTGGTCGCCGCCTTCGAGTCCCCCGACTCCCTCGACGAGGCGGCCGACGACTTCCACCGCGCCGCCGAACTCGGCGTCACCGGCTTCCCCACCCTCCTCGCCGTCGACGGCGACCGCGTCGCCGTACTGGCCCGCGGCCGGGCCACCGCCGACGACATCGATGTACGACTCTCTCAAGGAGCCCTCTCATGAGCACCCTCTCCTACCAGGTCCTCGACCTCGACTTCCCGGCCGGCAGCAAGAACAAGACGGCCACCCTCGTCACCGGTGAGACGGACGCGCTGCTGGTCGACGCCGCCTTCACCCGCGCCGACGGCCACCGCCTGGCCGCCGAGATCCTCGACTCGGGCAAGACCCTCACCACCGTTTTCGTCTCCCACGGCGACCCCGACTTCTACTTCGGCGCCGAGGTGATTGCCGACGCCTTCCCCGAGGCGAGGTTCGTCGCCACCCCGATCGTCATCGAGCACATCAAGCACTCCTACGAGGGCAAGCTGAAGGCCTGGGCCGCGCTCGGCCCGAACCTCCCCACCCGGCTGGTCGACCTGGAGCCGCTGACCGGCGACCTCACCCTGGAGGGCCACCGCTTCGAGCTCAAGGGCGGCTCCGCGGAGCTGTCCGACCGCCACTACCTGTGGCAGGCCGAGTCCCGCGCGCTGCTGGGCGGGGTCCTGCTGTTCCAGCAGGAGCACGTGTGGGTCGCCGACACCGCCACCCCGGAGTCCCGCGCCGCCTGGATCAAGCTGCTGGACGAGATGGCGGCCCTGGACCCGGAGCTGGTCGTGGCCGGCCACCGCCTGCCCGGCACCGCCGCCGACGCCTCCGCGATCACGGCCACCCGCGCGTACCTGGTCGCCTTCGAGGAGGAGCTGGGCAAGGCGGCCGACGGCGCGGCCCTGACCGAGGCGCTCGTCAAGCGTTACCCGGACAACGGCATGCTGATCGCCGCCCAGATCGGGGCGAAGGTCGCCAAGGGCGAGATGAAGTGGGGCTGACCATGACCGACTTCGCCACCTCCGCCGCGCCCGCGGATGTCGTACGGCGCCAGTACCTGGCTTCCGCGGCCGGTGACCTGGAAGCCCTGCGCGCCACCCTCGCCCCCGACGTGGAGTGGACGGAGATGGCCGGCTTCCCGCTGGCCGGCACCTACCGCACCCCCGACGGCGTCACCTCCAACGTCATGGAGAAGCTCGGCCAGGACTGGGACGGCTGGGCCGCCCACGACGACACCTACGTCGTCGACGGCGAGAACGTCGTGGTCCTTGCCCGCTACACCGCGGCCAACAAGGCCACCGGCAAGGCGATCGACGTCCGCGTCGCCCACCACTTCGTGGTCCGCGGCGGACTGATCGTCCGCTTCGAGCAGTTCGTCGACACGGCTCTCGTCCGCGAGGCGATGACCGACACGCCTGCATCACGCGGTGGCTGAACGCCGGGGTCCCGATCGCGGAGGTGGCCCGGCGCGTTGGGAATTCCCCTGAGGTGATCCACCGCAGGTATCACGGTTGCATCGACGGTCACGAAGAAGCTGCCAATGCGAAGATTTCAAAGGCGTTAGAGGAGGAGGGGGATACGGCGTAGGGATGTTGTAATTAATGGAAGGGTGACCCGAATTTTCGGGTCACCCTTCCATTAATTAGGCTGTTCGGTCAGCGGCGCCTAGGAGAGTCCCAAGATGATACGGATTCGGTTTTCGACCTGTTCCATCTCCGCTGCATCTAGCAAGCCGAGACGCCTACGGAGCCTGGACTTGTCGACCGTGTGCAGGTCAGTGCAGTTGACGTAGGATTCGTCATACTTGGTGACACCGCATTCAGGGCCGATGGGGACATGGGTAGAGGTAGGGCCAGAAGTTCCCGTGACAACCGCAATCGTCACTGCCGATAGCGGCTCGGCAATGCGATTTACCGTGAGAACCACTACAGGGTGTGCGCCAATGGGATTTGGGAGTGTGCATCCCCAAACCTCACCGCGCATTGCGGAACTTGGTCTCACCATTCGATTTCGTCCGCTGCTGCCAGTTCCTCAGCAGTAGCGGGCAGCACACCCGCTGGAGTTGGAGCAGGCGCACCCTTGTAGAACGTTCGAATCTCCTCAACGGCCGCTACCTCTGCCGCCTCGCGTGAGAGCAAGCGGAGTCCCTCTCGCAGGGCGTCAGAGACCGATGAAAGATTGAGGGACTGCATCACCAGCCGCAGATCTGCCATCTCATCAGGCCTGAGTCGGACTTGAGCCACTTCAGTGGAGCTGGTGTAGCTGCCTACGGGGGTACGCGAGCGGTGTTGTCGAGGCGGAATGGCCTTGGCGGCTTTGCGGGTCGTGGCGGTCTTGGCAGCCTTGCGCGTGACGCTGACTTCGCTGCTCCGCTTCGTGCCTTCGGGAGACATCGTTCCTCCTTCCCCTAGCTCTGTAGTACAGATGTCATACATCGAGTGTCGGGGGTGTGGCCCTGCTGGTCAAGGCAGTACAGGCGGGTCGGCCAGGGGTGGGGGAGTGCTGCCCTCAGAGGTGTATCGCAGATAGTGCGTGAACACTGAGAGACAGCGAGAGAGGGCCGGAGTCAGTGAGACTGACGGCCGGCCGGGCCCGGCCCACCTGGACGGACCGCTATGGACGCGGCGCGACTCGCTGAGCGGGCACGCGGGGTTCGATTCCCTGTCCTCCAGGTG
>NZ_JBEYVC010000195.1:0-19759 GCF_040643855.1 Streptomyces sp. NPDC047072
GGCTTTCGGGCTTCCGCCCGCCTTCGTCGAGGCGATGCGCGCAGCGGGCTTCCCGGTGGATCCCCAGGGACCCGGCGAGGTCCGACGGCGCGGCGGGGCCCGGAGGCGCGCGGGCGCCGCTGGTCGAAGCGTCGGGTGACCTCCTCTGTCCATCTCTGACAGCTTTTGAGCGCTTACGGGGTGTGACTCGGGCCACGCAGATTGGGCGTAACGCTCGCGGAAGCACTGCGATGACCTAAGAGGTGACAGCCGCGGAGGGAATACGGACGCCGATTCAGGCGCTGTGCATCTTCCCGGCCCCCGCCCGCGCCGTCGGCCCATCCCCAAGGCCGGTGGTCGGTTCCTGTCCGTCCCGGACGGGGCCGGAAGCCGTTTTCCAACGTTCCGAGAGGTTGTTCGTGTCGGCCAGCACATCCCGTACGCTCCCGCCGGAGATCGCCGAGTCCGTCTCTGTCATGGCTCTCATTGAGCGGGGAAAGGCTGAGGGGCAGATCGCCGGCGACGACGTGCGTCGGGCCTTCGAAGCTGACCAGATTCCGGCCACTCAGTGGAAGAACGTACTGCGCAGCCTCAACCAGATCCTCGAGGAAGAGGGTGTGACGCTGATGGTCAGTGCCGCGGAGCCCAAGCGCACCCGAAAGAGCGTCGCAGCGAAGAGTCCGGCCAAGCGCACCGCCACCAAGACGGTCGCGGCGAAGACGGTGACCACCAAGAAGGCCACCGCCACCGCCACCCCGGCGGCTCCCGCCGCCGAGCCCGCCGTCGAGGGCGAGGCGGCCGCGAAACCCGCAGCCAAGAAGGTGGCCGCCACCAAGAAGGCGGCCGCGAAGAAGACCGTCGCCACCAAGAAGACCGTGGCGGCCAAGAAGACCACCGCCAAGAAGGACGACGCGGAGATCTCCGAGGACGAGGTCCTCGAGGACACCAAGGTCGCCGACGAGCCCGAGGGCGGCGAGAGCGCGGGCTTCGTGCTCTCCGACGAGGACGAGGACGACGCGCCCGCCCAGCAGGTCGCGGCCGCCGGTGCCACCGCCGACCCGGTCAAGGACTACCTCAAGCAGATCGGCAAGGTCCCGCTGCTCAACGCCGAGCAGGAGGTCGAGCTCGCCAAGCGCATCGAGGCCGGTCTGTTCGCCGAGGACAAGCTGTCCAACGCCGACAAGCTCGCTCCCAAGCTCAAGCGTGAGCTGGAGATCATCGCCGAGGACGGCCGCCGCGCCAAGAACCACCTCCTGGAGGCCAACCTCCGTCTGGTGGTCTCCCTGGCCAAGCGCTACACCGGCCGCGGCATGCTCTTCCTGGACCTCATCCAGGAGGGCAACCTCGGTCTGATCCGCGCGGTCGAGAAGTTCGACTACACCAAGGGCTACAAGTTCTCCACGTACGCCACCTGGTGGATCCGTCAGGCGATCACCCGCGCCATGGCCGACCAGGCCCGCACCATCCGTATCCCGGTGCACATGGTCGAGGTCATCAACAAGCTCGCGCGCGTGCAGCGACAGATGCTCCAGGACCTGGGCCGCGAGCCCACCCCGGAGGAGCTGGCCAAGGAACTCGACATGACCCCCGAGAAGGTCATCGAGGTCCAGAAGTACGGCCGTGAGCCCATCTCGCTGCACACCCCCCTCGGTGAGGACGGCGACAGCGAGTTCGGTGACCTCATCGAGGACTCCGAGGCCGTCGTCCCGGCCGACGCGGTCAGCTTCACGCTCCTGCAGGAGCAGTTGCACTCTGTGCTCGACACCCTGTCCGAGCGCGAGGCCGGCGTCGTCTCCATGCGGTTCGGTCTCACCGACGGTCAGCCGAAGACCCTCGACGAGATCGGCAAGGTCTACGGCGTCACGCGCGAGCGCATCCGCCAGATCGAGTCGAAGACCATGTCGAAGCTGCGCCACCCGTCGCGTTCGCAGGTGCTGCGCGACTACCTCGACTAGGTCGTAGTCGTACGACACCGAAGGCCCGGTCCCTTGCGTGGGGGCCGGGCCTTCGTGCTGCGCGCACCGACGCTCTGCATGACTCTGGGTGTCCGATCGTCACCCCGGAGTGAGGAGCAGCATGCGTCGTCGTATCGCCCGGGCGTTGTCCCGGCCGCTGGTTCTGGCGGCCGTGGCCGCGGCCATACCGCTGGTGTCCGCCGCCCCTGTGGCCGCCGACAGTATCGTCGTCGGAGGATTCCCGGTCGACGTGTCCAAAGCCCCGTGGACGGTCGCGCTGTCCAGCCGTGACCGGTTCGGGGGTACGCGGGCCGGGCAGTTCTGCGGGGGTGTCGTGGTCGGGCCGACCACGGTGCTCACCGCGGCCCACTGCATGGGCGAGGACGTCCTGGGCGCGCCGCCGGACCAGCTCCGCGACCTCAGGGTCATCGCGGGCCGTACGGACCTGCTCTCGGACCGGGGCCAGGAGATCGCGCCGCGGGAGGTCTGGGTGAATCCCGCCTACGACCCGCGGACCAACGCGGGGGACTTCGCCGTCCTAACCCTGGCCACCCCACTGCCGCAGAGCTGGGTGATCCCCATGGCTCCCGCCGGGGATCCGGCATACGTACCGGGGACGCGGGCCACGGTCTACGGCTGGGGCGACGTCACGGGCGGCGGCGACTACGCACGCAGTCTGCGGGCGGCGCGCGTGCATGTGCTGGCCGACGGGCTCTGTGAACGGGCCTATCCGGCCAGCTCGGACGGTACCTACCTCACCGCCTCCATGCTGTGCGCGGGGGAGGAGCGGGGTGGCCGGGACGCCTGCCAAGGGGACAGCGGGGGGCCGCTGGTCGCCCGCGGCAAACTGGTCGGTCTCGTCTCCTGGGGGAGCGGCTGCGGGTGGGCCGGCTGGCCGGGCGTCTACGCGCGCGTCTCGGACATCGTACGGACGCTGGAGCAGGGCGGCTCCGGTCGCGCCTCCGCAGCCGTCACGGGCGGGCGTGAGGCATCCGGAAGGGAGCTGAGGAGGCTCTCGTAGCGGGCTCTGGAACCCGTTGGGCCACAAGCAAGGCGGCCGCCCCTGGAATCAGGGGCGGCCGCCTTCATGCCGACCTGGGTCGGCGCCGGCTCGTCGTGTGTGCGAGGTCTCAGCGCTCTTCGTCGGAAGCGACCGCGGGAACGGTCGTCAGCCGCTCCGTCTCATCCTGTATTTCAGCGGCGATCTTCTTGAGTTCCGGCTCGAACTTGCGACCGTGGTGGGCGCAGAAGAGCAGTTCTCCGCCGCTGAGGAGCACCACGCGGACGTACGCCTGTGCGCCGCAACGGTCGCAGCGGTCGGCGGCCGTCAACGGGCTCGCGGGGGTCAGAACAGTAGTCACGTCGCCTCTTCTCTAGCTCGACGAGCTGTCGTACCAGGGTCAACATCCAACCAGCCCTAAAACGTTCCCGCTCAGGGCTTTTTCTCGAAAAAATCTTTCGAGTCCGGCTGGCTGCTGCCGGTTGGCGGCGAATGTGCCGTATTGCGTGTCTCTGTGTCGTACGGTTTCGCGCTGTCGGTCAAGGTCGGGTCCTCCCGGCTGGGTTGCCGGTTGTTCATGAGGACGTGCCCGGAGCCTAAATGGTTCATGCCTGGAAGGGAACGTGATATGTACTTCACTCCATAGAGGGATCGAACATGCATACGACTCTGGACTACCCTGCGTTCAGACGAGGGTGGCGTTACAACGGCTCTACCAGGCCTCGGTACCCTCTGAGCGGCAACCGAAGCCGCGCCCTTACCCAGAAGGGCCTCACCTGAAATTCAGCGAGGAGCGAACCGCGTGACCGCCGAGACGTCCGTGCCGTCCACAGCGCTGCTGGCAGGAGCAGACCGGGACGGTTCCAACTACACCGCGCGGCACCTGCTCGTCCTCGAGGGGCTCGAGGCCGTGCGGAAGCGCCCGGGCATGTACATCGGATCGACCGACAGCCGCGGTCTGATGCACTGCCTCTGGGAGATCATCGACAACTCCGTCGACGAGGCTCTGGGCGGATACTGCGACCACATCGACGTGATCCTCCATGACGACGGCTCCGTGGAGGTGCGGGACAACGGCCGGGGCATCCCGGTCGACGTCGAGCCCAAGACGGGTCTGTCCGGTGTCGAGGTCGTCATGACCAAGCTGCACGCCGGCGGCAAGTTCGGAGGCGGCTCCTACGCCGCCTCCGGCGGCCTGCACGGCGTGGGCGCGTCCGTGGTCAACGCCCTGTCCGCCCGACTGGACGTCGAGGTGGACCGAGGCAGCCAGACCCACTCGATCAGCTTCCGGCGCGGTGTGCCCGGCGCCTTCGCCTCGACGGGCCCCGACGCCAGGTTCGAGGCCAAGAGCGGGCTGCGCAAGACCAGGAAGAGGTCCAAGAACCCGTCCGGCACGCGCGTGCGTTACTGGGCCGACCGGCAGATCTTCCTCAAGGACGCCAAGCTCTCCCTCGAACACCTCCACCAGCGCGCTCGCCAGACCGCGTTCCTGGTGCCCGGCCTGACCATCGTCGTCCGTGACGAGTACGGCCTGGGCGAGGGCGGCAGCAAGGGCGAGGAGTCCTTCCGCTTCGACGGCGGCATCAGCGAGTTCTGCGAGTACCTGGCCACCGACAAGCCGGTCTGCGACGTCCTCCGCTTCTCCGGCCAGGGATCCTTCAGGGAGACCGTCCCGGTCCTGGACGAGCATGGCCAGATGACCCCGACCCAGGTCACCCGTGAGCTCACCGTCGACTGTGCGCTGCGCTGGGGCACGGGGTACGACACGACCCTGAAGTCCTTCGTGAACATCATCGCCACCCCCAAGGGCGGCACCCATGTCGCGGGCTTCGAGACGGCGGTCGCCGGCACGATGAACGAAGTGCTGCGCGCCAAGAAGCTCCTGCGCGTCGCCGAGGACGACATCGTCAAGGACGACGCCCTCGAAGGGCTGACCGCGGTGGTGACCGTGCGGCTGGCGGAGCCGCAGTTCGAGGGCCAGACCAAGGAGGTCCTCGGCACCTCGGCGGCCCGCCGCATCGTGAACACCGTGATCGCCAAGGAGCTCAAGGCGTTCCTGACGTCCACGAAGCGGGACGCGGCGGCCCAGGCCCGGGTCGTCATGGAGAAGGCGGTCGCGGCGGCGCGTACGCGTATCGCGGCCCGTCAGCACAAGGACGCCCAGCGCCGGAAGACGGCCCTGGAGTCCTCCTCGCTGCCCGCGAAGCTCGCCGACTGCCGCAGTGACGACGTCGACCGCAGCGAGCTGTTCATCGTCGAGGGAGACTCCGCGCTCGGCACCGCGAAGCTCGCCCGGAACTCCGAGTTCCAGGCGCTGCTGCCGATCCGCGGCAAGATCCTCAACGTCCAGAAGTCGTCCGTCACGGACATGCTCAAGAACGTCGAGTGCGGCGCGATCATCCAGGTCATAGGAGCCGGGTCGGGACGGACCTTCGACATCGACGCGGCGCGCTACGGCAAGATCATCATGATGACCGACGCCGATGTCGACGGCTCGCACATCCGCTGCCTCCTCCTGACGCTGTTCCAGCGCTACATGCGGCCCATGGTCGAGGCCGGCCGGGTCTTCGCGGCGGTGCCGCCGCTGCACCGCATCGAGCTGGTCCAGCCGAAGAAGGGGCAGGACAAGTACGTCTACACCTACTCCGACCGTGAGCTGCGCGAGAAGCTGCTGGAGTTCCAGAGCAACGGCGTGCGGTACAAGGACTCCATCCAGCGGTACAAGGGTCTGGGCGAGATGGACGCCGACCAGCTGGCCGAGACGACGATGGACCCGCGGCACCGGACGCTGCGGCGGATCAACCTCGCGGATCTGGAGGCCGCCGAGCAGGTCTTCGATCTGCTGATGGGCAACGACGTGGCGCCCCGCAAGGAGTTCATCTCCGGGTCGGCGGCGACGCTGGACCGGTCGCGCATCGACGCGTAACCGCTCTGCCGGGCCGGGGCCGACCACCTGGTCGGCCCCGGCTTCTGCGTCGGGCGCCCCGGTGGCCCCACCTCGCGCACCCTCGTCTCCACCCGTGGGTGGAGGAAGCCCCCGCCAGCGAATCCACCCGTGATCCACCCCTGCTCCGATCTCCCGACCTGCGGATTTCCGTAGCTTCGAAGGTGTCGGCGGCGCCCGCTGCCGGCAGACCCTCTTCGCTCACGGAGGCTGTGATGTCCGGGCTCGTCGACGCGCTGTTGATCGTCGTCGCGGTCGCTGTGGTGATCGCCCGACAGTTCCGCGCAAGCCGGATCGACACCGGTCGGCGCTGGTGGCTGCTGCCCGTGATACTCGCGGTCGTGGCGCTGCGGGAGCCGGGACTGGTGGACGCCGGGCACCGCGGGACGTCGGTCGCCCTGCTCGTCGCCGAACTGCTCACGGCTCTCGCCATCGGGGCCGGCTGGGCCTGGACCACCCGCATATGGGCGGAGCCGGACGGCGCGGTGTGGAGCAGGAGCACCAAGGCGAGCGGGCTCGTCTGGCTGGTCGGCATCGGACTGCGCGTCGGTCTCTACGCGTTCGGCGCGATGCTCGGCGTCCACCAGGACTCCTCCGCCCTGCTGCTCGCCCTGGCGGCCACCCTGCTGGTCCGCTCCGGGGTGCTCGTCCTGCGGGCCCAGTCCCTGCGGCCTGCCGGCACACCCGCCCCGGCGTACGGTGACCCCATGTTCCGCTCCACGGGGAAGGAACGCGTGTGACGGAGAACGCCTGGACCCGTTGGCCCTCCCGGGAGGCCCTCGGGCGTGCGGAGGCCTCGCGTCCCCGGCGGACGCTCGGCTGGGTCGTGCGGGCGCTGGTGCTCGGCATGCTTCTCTGGGGTGCGTTCAACGGCAGCCGTGTGCGCGGCTGGGGCGCGGTCGGGGCCGTGGTGGGGATCCTCGCGGCCGCGGGTGTCGGCTGGGTTCTCTTCCGCACCACCTTCGCGCACCGGCTCTGGCCCTCCCTGGCGCTCTACGGCGTGCTCCTGGCGATGGCGGCCGGCGCCCAGGCGGCCGACTTCGGGGTCGTCGCCCTCGTCCTGTGGTGCGGGTGTGCCGTCACCGCCCTGGAACGGCTGCCCCTCGCCGCCGCCCTTCCGGTCACCGTCGTGGCCCTCGCCCTGTACGCGGCGGTCGACGACGACGTCTGGCTGACCACCGCGGCGACGACCGCGGGGCTCGCCCTGGCCGGCTATGTGCTGCGGCTGGACGCCGAGGCCCGGGGCAACGCCCAGCGGCTGCTCACCCAGGAGCGGGCCGCGCGGGCGGCCGAGGCGGAGTCGGCGGCGCTGGCGGAGCGGGCCCGTATCGCGCGCGAGATCCACGACGTGCTGGCGCACAGTCTCTCGGCCCAGCTGGTGCACCTGGAGGCCGCCCGGCTGCTGATCGAACGCGGGGCCGGACGGGACCAGATCCTGGAGAGGGTGGTGGCGGCGCGGGGGATGGCCCGTGACGGCCTCGCCGAGACCCGGCAGGCCTTGTCGGCGCTGCGGGGGGAGCTGACCCCGCTGGAGGACTTCCTGGGTCAGCTGTTGGGGACCGCGGCCGGGGCCGAGACCACTATTTCGGGTGAGCGCAGACCCTTGTCGGCCGAGGCGTCGCAGGCCGTGCGCAGGGTCGCCCAGGAAGCCCTCACCAACGTCCGCAAGCACGCCCCGGGGGCCAAGGTGCGGGTGTGGCTGGACTACGGCGAGGACCGGGTGACGCTGGTCGTGCGGGACTCGGGCGGTTCGCCGGGCGAACTGACCGCCACCGGAGGCGGGTACGGTCTCCTGGGGATGCGGGAGCGCGCCGAACTGCTGGGCGGTTCGCTGGACGCCGGGCCGGACGACGAAGGGTTCGTGGTGACGTTGAAGGTGCCGGTATGACGGAGGGGGCGCAGGCGAAGCCCGCGCGGGTGGTCGTCGCCGACGACCAGACCGTGGTCCGCGAGGGCATCGTGATGCTGCTGGGGCTGCTGCCCGGTATCGAGGTCGTGGGTGCCGCCGGGGATGGGGAGGAGGCGGTGCGGCTCGTCGCGGAACTCGCCCCGGACGTGGTGCTGATGGACCTGCGCATGCCCCGCTGCGACGGAGTGGAGGCGACCCGGCGGATCCGGGCGGAGCATCCTGGGACTCAGGTCGTGGTGCTGACGACGTACGCGGACGACGACTCGCTGTTCCCGGCGTTGAGAGCGGGGGCGCGCGGCTATCTCACCAAGGATGCGGGAGGCGACGAGATCGTGCGGGCGGTGCACAGTGTGCTGTCCGGGGAGGCGGGGCTGGCGCCGAGCATCCAACGGCGGTTGCTGGAGCGGCTGTCGGAGCCGGGGGCGCCGCAGACGCTGTCGGTGTCGGCCGAGGCGCCCGACGGGCTCACCGTCCGCGAGGTCGAGGTGTTGGAGCTGATCGCCGAGGGGCTCGGCAACCAGGAGATCGCCCGCAAGCTGCATGTGTCCACGGCGACCGTGAAGACACACATCAACAACCTGTTCGCCAAGACGGGGCTCAAGGACCGTGCGCAGGCGGTGCGTTACGCCTACGCGAAGGGACTTGTGCGGCCGCCCACGGGAGGAATCACCTGATGGGGTGAAGAGCGAGGAGAAGAAGAGTCGGGGATCTTCCCGTTCTGTCCATCCTTGGGCATGCAGTCAAGCAACGCTCGTCCCCGCGGAGGCGGGGGTGATGCCGAGAGTCCGGTCGAGACCCACGACAGCCACGATCCGGTCCGCGCCGAGTCGTCCGCCGGTGTGAGGTACGACGATCCCTGGTACGACGCCCTCGCCTCCGGCTGGGGCGAGACGGGCGGGGACGGCGGGCCCGTGGCCCCGGCCGCCTCGGCACGGGGGGAGCGTGAGGACCGGGCCGCCGCGGCCGCCGACGTCTACCTCACGGTGCAGCGCAGCGCCGCCTTCCAGGAGGTGCGCAGCCGGTACCGGAGGTTCGTGGTGCCGGCCGGCATCGGGTTCTTCGTCTGGTACGTGGCCTACGTCGTGATGGCCACCAGCGTGCCGGGACTGATGGCACGGCCCGTGGCGGGCGCGGTGAACGTGGCGATGCTCGCGGGCCTCGGGCAGTTCCTCAGCACCTTCCTGCTGACCTGGGCCTACGCCCGGCACGCGCGGCTGCGCCGGGACCGGGCCGCGCTCGAACTGCGCTGGGACACCCAGGAACTGACACGCGGGGTCCGGGGTGGTGGGTCGTGACGGGGGATCACCAGACACTGGCGCTGCTGCTGTTCAGCGCGTTCGTCGCGGTCACGCTGGGGATCACGACGTGGGTGAGCCGTCATCGGCACGGGTCGGCGGAGGAGTTCTACGCGGGCGGGCGGTTGTTCTCGCCGATGGAGAATGGTTTTGCCATCGCCGGCGACTACATGTCGGCCGCTTCCTTCCTCGGCATCTCCGGGCTCATCGCGCTCTACGGCTACGACGGGATGCTCTACTCGGTGGGCTTTCTGGTGGCCTGGCTGGTGGTGCTGTTCCTCGTCGCCGAACTGGTCCGCAACTGCGGCCGGTTCACCCTCGCCGACGTGGTCGCGGCGCGGATGAACGAACGGCCGGTGCGGATCGCGGCGGGAACTTCCTCGGTCACGGTGTCCGTTCTCTATCTGGTGGCGCAGATGGTGGGCGCGGGCAGCCTGGTGGCGCTGTTGCTCGGGGGCACCAGCGAGGCGGCCCAGACCTGGACGGTCATCGGCGTTGGCGCGCTGATGGTGATCTATGTGTCGCTGGGCGGGATGCGGGCCACCACCTGGATCCAGATCGTCAAGGCGGTGCTGTTGCTCGGCGGGACGGTCGCGTTGACCGTGCTCGTGCTGGTGCGCTTCCACGGCGACTTCGACCAGTTGCTGCTCACGGCGGCGGAGCGCAGCGGTCACGGCGACTCGTTCCTGGCACCGGGGCTGAGGTACGGCGGGGACTGGACCGCCCGCTTCGACTTCATCAGCCTCGGGCTCGCCCTGGTCCTCGGCACCGCCGGGCTGCCGCACATCCTGTCGCGCTTCTACACCGTGCCGACCGCGCGGGCGGCCCGTCGGTCGGTGGTGTGGTCGATCGGGCTGATCGGCGGCTTCTACCTGATGACGATCGTCCTCGGCTTCGGCGCGGCGGCCATCGTCGGACCGGAGGCGGTACGGGGCTCGAACGCGGCGGGGAACACGGCGGTGCCGCTGCTCGCCCTCGACCTGGGCGGCGGCGCCGGTTCCACTGGCGGAACGGTTCTGTTCGCGATCGTCGCCGCTGTCGCCTTCGCGACGATCCTCGCCGTGGTCGCGGGCATCACGCTCGCCTCCTCCGCGTCCGTCGCCCACGACCTCTACGCCTCGCTGCGGCGCAGGCGGGCCAAGCCGCACAGTGAGGTGGCCGTCGCCAGGACCGCCGCCGTCGGGATCGGCGTGGTCGCGATCGCCCTCGGTCTGCTGGCCCGCGACCTCAATGTCGCCTTCCTGGTGGGCCTCGCCTTCGCGGTCGCCGCGTCCGCAAACCTGCCGGTACTGCTCTACTCGCTGTTCTGGCGAGGGTTCACCACACGGGGAGCCGTCTGGTCCGTCTACGGCGGGCTCATCCCGGCGCTGGCGCTGGTCCTGCTGTCGCCGGTCGTCTCGGGCAGCCCCGACTCGCTGTTCCCCGGCGTCGACTTCCAGTACTTCCCGTTGCAGAACCCCGGCCTGGTCTCCATCCCGCTCGGTTTCCTCGCGGGCTGGCTGGGCACGGTCACCTCGGCGGAGGTCGCCGACGAGGCCAAGCACGCGGAGACCGAGGTGCGGTCGCTGACGGGGGCGGGAGCGGCGTAGGAACGGCGTCTGCGTCGTCGTAGGGCAACAGCGTCTGTCGTACGGCGTGCGCGGCCTCGTAAGGGATCCGTCCACGTCGTACGGCGCCCGTCTGGTCGTACCGCATCAGGCGTCCGCGTGTGCGAAGCGGGCGGCTAAGGCGCCACCCACGCGTACCGGTGCTCCGGTCTGCCCGTGTCGCCGTATCTGAGGGAGAGGCGGAGGCGGCCGGCCTGTTCGAGGTGGCGGAGGTAGCGCTGGGCGGTGGAGCGGCTCAGGCCGGTCTCGGCGGCGACCTCGTGGGCGGACAGGGGGTGGTCGGCGTGGTGCAGGACGTCGCAGATGAGGTCGGTCGTCGGTTCGGAGTGGCCGCTGGGGAGGCCCGGGGACGCCGGTACGGGCGTGGTGCGCAGGGCGCCGAAGATCCGGTCGACCTGTTCCTGGCCGGCGATGCCGCGGCCGCCGACGCGGTCGACGGTGCGGCGCAGGGCCGCGTAGGAGTCGAGGCGGGTGCGCAGGGCGGCGAAGGTGAAGGGTTTGACCAGGTAGTGCAGGGCGCCGAGGCGCATCGCGGCCTGGACGGTCGTGACGTCCCCGGCGGCCGTGATCATGATGACGTCCGCGCCGTGGCCCTGTTCCCGCATCCGGTGGACGAGTTCGAGGCCCGTCTCGTCGGGCAGGTAGTGGTCGAGCAGGACCAGGTCGATGGGCCCGCGCTGGACCGCGGCGAGCGCCTGGGCGGCGCTGTGGGCGCGGGCGGCCACCCGGAAGCCGGGAACCTTTCCCACGTACTTGGCGTTTATCTCGGCGACACGGAAGTCGTCGTCCACGACCAGGACGTCAATCATCGGGCCTCTTTCCCTCAAGGCCGGTCAGGGCCAGGCGGGCATGACGCCCGTGTTTCGGCTCCGCTGTTGTAGCGCGAGCAAAACGAGCACAACAGGCCGTTGCAAGCAAAAGAACGGCATGTGCTCAGAAGACTGATGCCGTGGTACCGGCCGCACCTACCGTCCCCGGCCATGAGCGCAGACACCAGCCCCGCCATCGAGCTGCGGGGCGCGAGCAAGACGTTCCGGACCCCGTCGGGGGGTCTGCACACGGCCGTCAGGGGACTCGATCTCACGGTCGGCCGTGGTGAGTTCGTGGCGGTCGTCGGCCCCACCGGCTGCGGCAAGTCCACGACATTGACGCTGGTCAGCGGGTTGGAGGAGCCGTCCGAGGGCGAGGTCCTGGTCGTCGGCGAGCCGGTGCGCGGGGTCGGTGACAAGGTCGGCTTCGTCTTCCAGCAGGACGCCACCTTCCCCTGGCGCACGGTGCTGTCCAACGTCATGGCCGGCCCCCGTTTCCGGGGCGTGCCCAAGGCGGAGGCGAAGCGGAAGGCGCGCGAGTGGCTGGCCCGGGTCGGGCTCGCCGCCTTCGAGGACCGTTACCCCCACCAGCTCTCCGGCGGCCAGCGCAAGCGGGTCGCGCTCGCCGCGACCTTCGTCAACGACCCCGAGATCCTGCTGATGGACGAGCCGTTCTCCGCGCTCGACGTGCAGACCAGGGCCCTGATGTCCGACGAACTGCTCGACCTGTGGGAGGGCACGGGCGCCTCCGTCGTCTTCGTCACCCACGACCTGGAGGAGTCCATCGCGCTGGCCGACCGGGTCGTCGTGATGACCGCCGGGCCCGCCACCGTCAAGCAGGTCTTCGAGATCGACCTGCCGCGGCCGCGCAAGGTCGAATCGGTGCGCCTGGAGGCGCGGTTCATCGAGATCTACCGCGAGATCTGGGAGTCCCTCGGCGAAGAGGTCCGCATCACCCGCGAGAGGGGTGCCGCCCATGTCGCCTGACGTTCTGAGCACACCGGTCGTCGACACGGTCAAGACACCGGACCGCGCCCACTCACGCGCGCGTGCCGCCCGTAGACGCAAGGTCGTCGTCGCGGCAGCCCGGGTGCTGCTCCTGGTCGCCGTTCTCGGACTGTGGGAGGCGCTCTCCCGGGCCGAGGTCATCGACCCCTTCAACTTCTCCATGCCCTCCAAGATCTGGGACCAGATCTGGACCTGGGTGACGCATGGGACTGCGCTCGGCTCGCTGGGCGAACAGATCTGGTACACGCTCTACGAGGCGCTATTGGGCTGGGTCTTCGGTGTGGTCGCGGGTGTCGTGCTCGGTATCGCGCTCGGGCGGATCACCTTGCTCGCCGATGTTCTTGGTCCATACATCAAGGTGCTCAACTCAATACCCAGGATCGTCCTTGCACCCATCTTCGTGATCTGGTTCGGACTCGGTCCGGCCTCCAAGGTCGCCTCGGCCGTCGTCCTGGTGTTCTTCCCGGTCTTCTTCAACGCCTTCCAGGGCGCCCGCGAGGTCGACCGCAACCTGGTGGCCAACGCGCGCATCCTCGGCGCGAGCGACCGCAGGGTGACGCTCCAGGTGGTCATCCCGTCCGCGACCTCGTGGATCTTCACCAGCCTGCACGTCAGCTTCGGCTTCGCCCTCATCGGCGCCATCGTCGGCGAGTACATCGGCGCGACGAAGGGCATCGGGCTGCTCGTCGCGCAGTCGCAGGGCACCTTCAACGCGGCCGGTGTATATGCCGCGATGGTCATCCTCGCCGTCGTCGCGCTCCTCGCCGAAGGTCTGCTCACCTTCGCCGAGCGCCGCATCTTCCGCTGGAAGACGTCGGGTTCCGACAGCTGACGTGCTCCTCCCGCTCCCCGCACCGCCCCTCACAAGGACGTGAACCCATGCGCAAGACCGCCAGATACGCCTCCCTGGCCGCCGCCGGCCTGCTCGCCCTCTCCTCGCTCACCGCCTGTGCCAACGACGCGGCCAGTACGTCCGCCGACTCCGGCAGCAAGGGCGACGGCAAGGGGACGAAGGTCAAGATCATGGTCGGTGGCCTCGACAAGGTCATCTACCTGCCCGCCATGCTGACCCAGCGGCTCGGGTACTTCGACGGCGAGGGACTCGACGTGGAGCTCCTGAGCGAGCCCGCCGGCGTCCAGGCCGAGACCGCGCTCGTCTCCGGCCAGGTGCAGGGGGCCGTCGGCTTCTACGACCACACGCTGGACCTCCAGGTGAAGGGCAAGGACGTGGAGTCGGTCGTGCAGTTCTCGCACGCGCCCGGCGAGGTCGAGATCGTGTCCGACAAGGCGGCCGGCGACATCACGTCGCCCAAGGACTTCAAGGGCAAGAAGCTCGGTGTGACGGGGCTCGGTTCCTCGACCGACTTCCTCACCAAGTACCTCGCCGTCAAGAACGGCGTGAAGGTCAGTGAGTTCACCCCTGTCGCCGTCGGCGCGGGACCGACCTTCATCTCGGCGCTCCAGCAGGGGTCCATAGACGGCGGCATGACGACCGACCCGACCGTCGCGACCATCCTGGACAAGAAGGCCGGCAAGATCCTCCTGGACATGCGTACGCCCCAGGGCTCCGACGAGGCGCTCGGCGGACCGTATCCCTCGTCAAGCCTGTACATGCAGACGGACTGGGTCAACGGTCACAAGGACACCGTCCAGAAGTTGGCCAATGCATTCGTCAAGACGCTCAAGTGGATGTCCACCCACAGCGCGACCGAGATCGCCGACAAGATGCCCGCCGACTACTCGCAGGGCAACAAGCTGCTCTACGCGGTGGCCATCAAGAACACGCTCCCGATGTTCACCAAGGACGGCGTGATGCCCAAGGACGGTCCCGAGACCGTCGAGAAGGTCCTCAAGGCGTTCAACCCCAACATCCAGAACGCCGACGTCGACCTCGACAAGACGTACACGACGGAGTTCGTCGACAAGGCCGCGCAGAACGCCGGCTGACGACGGCTCAGCCGCGGGTCGCCCACACGTAACGGTGTTCCGGGCGGCCCGCGTCGCCGTACTTGAGGGTGAGTCTGGCCCGTCCCGTGCGCTCCAGGAGCTTCAGATAGCGCTGGGCGGTCTGCCGGCTCACCCCCGTCCGTTCCGCGATCTCCTGGGCCGACAGCGGCCCTTCGGCGTGCATCAGGGACTGACGCACCAGCTCCGCGGTGGTCGGGGAGTGCCCTTTGGGCAGGTCGGGCTCGGCCGGTGCGGCCAGGGCGCCGAAGATGCGGTCGACCTCCGCCTGTTCCGCCTCGCCGCCGCCGTCGAGGGTGCGCCGCAGGTCGGCGTACGCCTCCAGCCTCGCCCTCAGGCCCGCGAAGGCGAACGGCTTGACCAGGTACTGCAGCGCGCCGTGCCGCATGGCCGCCTGGACCGTCGTCACATCCCGGGCCGCCGTCACCATGATCACGTCGGTCTGGTGGCCGCGCCGGCGCATCTCCTGGACGACCGCCAGACCCGTCTCGTCGGGCAGGTAGTGGTCCATGAGGACCAGGTCGACGTGCGGCAGTGTCTCCAACTGGTGCAGCGCCTGGGCGGCGTTGTGCGCCTCACCCGCTACACGGAAGCCGGGGACCTTCTCGACGTAGGCGGCGTTGACCCGCGCGACCCGGGTGTCGTCGTCCACGACCAGGACCTCGATCATCGCGACTCCTCCTCGGCGTCCTGTACGGCGTCCCGCGCGGCGGGCTGTGCGGTGAGAGCGGGGACCGGGGACTCCGCCAGTGCGTCGGGCAGGACCACGACGAACTCCGCGCCGCCGCCGCTCGCCTCCCCGACGGTCGCGCTGCCGCCCTGACGTTCGGCGAGCCGCCGTACGAGAGACAGCCCCAGGCCGCGCCCCCGGTGGGCGGGCGGCTTCTTGGTCGACCACCCCTCGGTGAAGATCAACTCCCGCTGCTCCTCGGGGATTCCGGGACCGGTGTCCCGTACGACGAGGACGGCCGTACGACCGTCCGCGCGCAGTTCGACCTCCACGCGCGCGTGCGGTGCCCCCGCGACGGCGTCCAGGGCGTTGTCCACGAGGTTGCCGACGATCGTGACCAGCCCGCTCGGGTCGACCAGCCGGTCCGGCAGCCGGGTCCGGTCCGAGACCCAGAGGGCGACACCGCGTTCGGCCGCGACCGTCGCCTTGCCCACCAGCAGCGCCGCGACCAATGGGTCCTCGATCTTCTCGGTCACCTGTTCCGCGGTGGCCCGGTGGTCCCCGACGACCTCGCCGACGAACTCCACGGCGTCGTCGTACATCTCCAGTTCCAGCAGCCCCAGGAGCGTGTGCATGCGGTTGGCGTGCTCGTGGTCCTGGGCGCGCAGGGCGTCGATCAGGCCGTGCGTCGAGTCGAGTTCCCGGCCGAGCTGCTCCAGCTCGGTGCGGTCGCGCAGGGTGGCGACGGCACCGCCGTCGTCGGTGGGCATGCGGTTGGCGACCAGCACGCGCTGGCCGCGGACGGTGACCAGATCGGTGCCGGTGACCCGGCCGGCCAGGACCTCGGCCGTACGGCCCTCCCCGAGCGCCTCGACGGGGGAGCGGCCGACCGCCTCGTCGCCGATGCCCAGCAGGCGCCGTGCCTCGTCGTTGAGGAGGCGGACGCGCCCGCTGCGGTCCAGGGCGACGACACCCTCCCGGATGCCGTGCAGCATGGCCTCACGCTCCGCGAGCAGCCCGGAGATGTCGGAGAAGGCCAGGTCCCGGGTCTGCCGCTGGACCCGGCGGGAGATGAGCCAGGCGGCCAGCGCGCCGACGGCGAGGGCACCTCCGGCGTATGCGAACAGCCCCGGGATCGCGTGGATCAGCCGGGCGCGCACGCTGTCGTAGGCGATGCCTACGGAGACCGCTCCGACGATCTTGTGCGCGCTGTCGTACAGCGGCACCTTGCCGCGGGCGGTGCGGCCCAGGGTGCCGCTGTCGATCTGCATGACCTCGTCGCCGGCCAGGGCCTGGCCCGGGTCGGTGGAGACGGTCCTGCCGACCTCGGCGGCCGTGGGGTGCGACCAGCGCACGCCCCGCCAGTCCATCACCACGACGTACTCGGCCCCGGTCGCCTTGCGGATCCGTTCCGCCTCCTGCTGGACGGGCCCGCTGGGCAGCGGAGGGGTGTTCTTGACCTCCTCGGCGATCCGCGGCTGGGCGGCGGTCGTCTGCGCGATGGCGAGCGCTCTGCGCATCGCCTGGTCGTCCAGCTGGTTGCTCAGGGGCGCGAGGAACAGCCCGGTCGCGAGTACCGCGACGCCCGCGGCGATCGCCAGCTGCATCATCAGCACCTGCGAGAAGACCCGGCGGGGGAGGCCGAGGCGCAGGCGGCGTGCGGGGGCGGTGCGGCTCATACCCATGACGGTACGTGGGGGTGCCGGAATCGCCGCAGGGGGTGTGGCATGGATCTCTTGATCAATGCTTGATCGATCTGTGGAGAGGGCTGTTGGTGACGGCTCAGCTGCGTTCGGCCCGGCTCAACTCGCCAGGGCCGATGCCGTCCTCAGCTCGCGCACCGCCACCACGTCCATCCGCGCGGGCGAGCCGAGCACGGACGCACCGCAGCTCTCGGGGCGGGGCGGCAGGGACGCGGTCTGGGCCACCAGGATCTGCCAATGGCGGCCGTCCCGGTGTGCGACGGTCACTTCCCAGTGCGGGGCCGCGCCGTCGGTGCGGACGACCGTCAGGGCCTCCGCCGCGTATTCGCCCACCGCCGAGCGCACGGCCAGCTCGGCCGCCTGGCCGGGGCGCTCCCAGGCGGAGTTCCCGCGGCATCCCTCGACCACGATCCGGCCCTCCTGGACGCTGTGGAGGACCTGCTTGACCGTATGGGCCTCGGCGCGGCCGTACGCGTAGCCGTAGGGCAGCACGAGCAGCGTCGGCGAGAAGCGATGACCACCCAGATGGGTGACCTCCCAGACGCCCTCGACGCCCGAGGCGGCCAGTTCGGCGGCGAGCGGGCGGCCCAGGAGCGCACAGCAGCGGTCCCGCTTGCCGTTGGTGCAGACGAGCGCGAGCGGGTCACCGGTGTGCGGCGCGCCTCCCAGTGCCGCGTCGAAGGAGGCGTGCTCGCCCCTGCCGAGCGCGGCGAGGTCCAGACGGAGCAGGTCCCGCGGGTCGCGGGTGGATGCGGCACGCAGCCACACGTTGCCGGGCGCGGTGTGGGCGGCGTACACCCGCCGGGTGGTGGGCGTACGGCTGTCCGCGTGCCGCCCGGGACGGCGGACGAGCGCGACACGCACGCCCGTGTCCTGCGCCGCCGCTTCCAGGGCCCGGCCCAGTGCGGGGTCCAGGTGGCTCGAAGTGAGCGCCTTGGCGCCCCAGGGGCCGGGCTGCTCCAGCAGCAGCCAGGTCCGCGCGGTGGCCGCGGTTCCGGAAACGGGCTCGTCGAGGTCGTGCGAGACCGTTGTACAGGTACTCACAGAGGTGAGCCTAACCTGAGTTGGGGCGCGGCGACTTCCGGCCGCGCCGACGGCCGACGGCCGGGGGCCGGGCGAGGCCGTGGGCGCCGAGGTGGCGTCGGTGTCACCGCTGCGGCCAGGGCGGTTCCAGCGGCGGCCGGGTTTCCGAGGGGGTCAGGCCTCCGGCAGCGGCTGCGGCGGCTTCGGGCCCACATAGACGCCGCTGGGCCGCATACGCAGCGGGCGTTCCCCGTACTCCTCCAGGGCGTGGGCGATCCAGCCGGCCGTCCGGGCGACGGCGAAGACCGTCTCGCCGGCCGTGGCGGGCATGCCGGAGGAGGCGGTGAGGACGGCGAGGGCCAGGTCCACGTTGGCGTGCAACGGGGTGTGGCGGGCGGTGGTGGCCACGATGTCGCGGGCGGCGAGGAGGGCGGGCTCCGCGCGCGGGATCTCCTCCAGGAGGGCGAACAGGGCACGCGCGCGTGGGTCCTCGCCGGGGTAGAGGCGGTGGCCCAGGCCCGGGATACGGCGTCCGGCCCGCAGCTCCTCGGCGATCACGGGGGCCGCGTCGCCCCGGTCGAGCACGTCGAGCAGCAGCCGGTGCGCGAGGCCGCTCGCCGCGCCGTGCAGGGGGCCCTCCAGGACGCCGAGCCCGGCGGAGATGGCCGCGTACGCGTGCGCGTGGGCGGACGCGGCGACGCGCACCGCGAGGGTCGAGGCGGCGAGGTCGTGGTCGACGAGGAGGCCGAGCGCCGTGTCCAGGGCGCGCAGGGACGCCTCGTCGGGCTTGCGGCCGGTCAGGCGGGTCCACAGCCGGTGGGCGAGAGGGCCGTCGTCGCGGCGGCGGTCGTCCAGGACGGGAGGGAGGGCGGCGACGAGGGTGGGGATGAGGGTGCGCGCGGTGCCGAGCACGGCGTTCTCGGACAGGTCGAAACGCAGCGGGTCGGCCGTCGCCGCGGCGATCGCCGCGACCCTCAACCGGTCGGTGGGGCCGGTGTGTTCGGGCAGTGCCTCGACGGCCCGGCGGGCGACGTCCACGGTGGCCTCCGGCGCCGTGAAGGTGACGCCGGGGCTGAGCCGCTCGGTCCAGAGCCACTCCGCGATCTCCTCGTAGGAGTGGCGTGCGGCCAGCTCCGTCGCGTCGACGCCGCGGAAGTAGTACCGGTCGCGCTCGATGAGCGTGATCCGGGTCCGCACGGACAGCTCACCGCCGGCGGAGCCCGAACTCCCGCCGCTCGCCGGTCGGTTGCGCCGGGCGAGGGCCGTCACCTCCTTGGCGTCGAAGGTGCTGCCCCGGCCGCCGGGCACGCGGAGGCTGTTGAGCTGGCCGCGGCTCACGTAGGCATAGACGGTCTCGGGCTTCACGCCCAGGAGTTCGGCGGCCTCCTTGGTGCTGAGACGCCGTCCGGTGGAGTCGGGCAGGGGGTCTTGATCGCGCATAGCAGGTCACCGTATCCGCAGCCGACTGGGTTGATTGTCTTAGGTTGATTCAATCAATATTGACAGCCGTATAGTCAACCATGGACATTCAAATCAAGTCCAGGGAGGAATCATGTCCGTCAACAGGTCCGCAACCACGCTCGTCGACGTACCGCGAGGACTGGCCGGGGTCGTCGTCACCGACACCGAGGTCGGGGATGTCCGAGGGCGCGAGGGCTTCTACCACTACCGCCAGTACTCGGCCGTCGAACTCGCGCAGACCCGCGGCTTCGAGGACGTCTGGCACCTGCTGGTCCACGGTGAACTGCCGGACGCCCGGCAGGCCGTGGCGTTCCGGGCCGAGACCGCCGCGCTGCGGCGGCTGCCGGACGAGGTGCCCGCGCGTCCGCCGCCGTAGGTCGAAGCGGTCGGGGTCGGGAAAGCGCAGTGGATCGCGTGAGGCGGCGGCGAGG